>NZ_CP045703.1 GCF_014216315.1 Streptomyces finlayi | reverse complement strand
GCGTCGTCGTGCGGCTCGTCGTAGGGCGGCCAGGTTTGCTGGGCGGATTCGTACGGCTGCTGCCGCGGCGCGTCGGCGTTCTGCCCGAAGGGTTCGTACCGATCCTGCCGTGCGTACTGCCGTGGGGTTCGTGCTGCTGCCGTGCCGGCTGGGCCGGGATGCGGACCAGCGGGATCTCCTGGGTCCGCGAAGCCTGGTAGCGCTCCTCGTACGCCGGGGGATACGAGGCGAACGGGTCCAGGCGGGGTGCCTGTGCCGGGATCGCCGCGGCGGGGCGCGGTGTCTCCTCGTCCGCTTCGCTCTCGTCGGCGGGGAGTTCGGCGAGGTACTCCAGCAGTTCCTCGCCCTGGCCGTGGATGTTGCCGATGGCGACCAGGCAGGAGCCGTCGGACATGCGGCCGAGCACGGCCGGCATGAACTCCTCGGCGGATCGCTTCTCGCCGCCCAGGTCGACCGCCCGGTCCCGCCACTCGGCGGGGATGGCCTCGATGGCGCTCTTGGAGGGGTTCCCGATGACGAAGACGTTGTCGGGCTGGAGGTCGGGGATGATCTCGCCCATCTGCCCGTTGCGCTCCACGCGGTCGGGGCGACAGTTGATCACCACGTTCAGGGGGCGGCGGATGGCACCGAGGTCGAGGAGCTGGTTGATGTTCATCAGCGTCGACTCGGGGTCGTTGGCCGCGAAGACGTTGGCGAAGGCGAGCCGGTTGCCGTCGGGGGCCACATAGCGCTCCACGGAGAGCACGCCCGGGTCCGGCGGTGCGTCGTACATGCCCTGGAGGGCGACGTCGCGCTCCACGCCGAGCAGATCGGCGACGACCAGGGCGATCGCCACGTTCTCCTTGAAGGTGAACCAGCTGAAGCCGCGCAGCTCGTCGTCGCTGACCATCTCCGGGTCGGCGTACACCAACTGGCAGTTCCGGGCGTCCGCCTCCTCCTGGAGGATGTCGAAGCGCTCCTTCTCTGCGGTGACGCAGATGCCGTCGTGGGGCATCGAGCGGCACAGCGAGCGGGCCACGTCGTCGAGGGTGGGGCCCATCTCGGCGAGGTGGTCCTCGCGGACGTTGCACAGCACGCCGATGGTGGAGCGGATCAGTTTGCTCTGGTTGACCTCCTGGAGGGCAGGCATCACGGCCATGCACTCGATGACGAGCGCGTCGGGCCGGTAGGTGGCGGCCCGGCGGACGATGCCGATCTGCTCCACCACGTTGGCGATGCCGAACTTGCGGTAGACCGGCTCCTCGGTGGCGTCGGGGTGAATGAAGCGGGCCGCCGTCCCGGTCGTCTTGGCGACGGTGATCAGGTCACCGCCCCGCAGCGCGCCCGCGCAGAGCCGGGTGATGGAGGACTTCCCGCGGATGCCGTTGACAAGCACCCGCGAGGGGATGGTGTGCAGCGCGGCGTAGTGCCGACGCTGCTCCACGATGCCCGCGACGAGCAGGAACAGACTGCCGATCAACAGAACGAAGTAGAGGTAGAGCACGCTTGATCACCTTCCTCCGGCGCTGGGCCGGGGTTCGGCGGGCCGGCGCGCCTGGGCCTGCCGGTGGGCCTGCAACTGCTGGCGAATCAGTTCGATGCTCCGGACGACGGCACCGACCTCGTCCTGGTAGCGGGGATAGTGCACGGTCTTGAGGTCGCCGTCGGCGAGCTTCTCGGCGTCGGCCGCGAGGGCCCGCAGGGGCCGAACGACGACGAGGTGTATCCAGCCCAGGCAGACGACGATCAGGGCGAGGCCGAGCAGACTGGCGAGCACGCTGCGGTCCTCGCGTTCGTAGGCGGTGATCTCGAACTGGCCAGCGTTCTGCCAGCTCACGACGGTCCAGCCGAGGTCGGAGGCGACGCCGCCGCCGGTGAACGGCGCCGCGGCGGCCACGGTTACTGCGCCACCGTGGCGGATGAGCAGGCCGTTCTCCACGGGCCCCGCGCCCACCTGCACGTTGGCGGCGCGCACCAGGTCGGGCAGCGCGTCGCTCGGCAGCCCCTCGAAGGCGAGGAAGCCGTCGCTGGCGGCGAGAGTCCGCGCGTCGGCGTTCACGATCCGGACCTCGCCGAGGCCGGGCCGCTTGAGCAGCGAGTTGAGGAACTCCACCCGCACTTCGCCGACGAGGGTCATGCCCTCGTGCTCCGGCACGGGCGCCCCGGTCTGGACGACGGGCTTCCTCTCGCCCTTGCCGGAGACGCGGACCAGTGACCGGTCCTTCTTCGCGCTCCACGTGTGGGGGTCGTCGCCGGCCCGGGCGACGATGTCGCCGTCCTCACGGACGACGTACAGCGCCTGGTAGCGGGTGTGCTCGCGCAGGGCGTCCTTCAGCAGGCGCTCGGTGGCGGCGAGGTCGTCGGTGTCGATCAGGCGCGAGGTGGAGACGAGGTCGGCCTGGGCCTCGTTCAGTGCCCGGCGGGCCCGGTCGGCGACCAGGTCGGTGCGGTCGCGCTGGTCGTTGACCATGACGGCGGGGATGCTGACGGTCCCGTCCGTGCGGTTGAGCAGGAACCCGACGGGGACGCACCACAGCAGCAGGAGCACCGCCGTCAGCGCCAGCGGCCCGCGCGCACCGCCCCGGAACCTGCCGGCCGGGCGGGCATCGGTGGCACCGTCCGGGGCGCTCACGCCGCCGAGCTGGCGGCGGGTGCGCTCCAGCGCGAAGCCGATGCGGGCGGCCTCGCCCCAGCGGGGCACCGTGACAGGGCGGATCAGGTCGCCGCGGGCGAGCCGGCGGGATTCCAGGAACAGTCCGAGCAGCGGACGCTGCACGGTCATCCACAGCACGGCGACCGCGAGCAGTCCGAGCAGGACCAGGGCGCCCGCCGCGAGCAGGCCGAAGAGCTGCCGACTGTCCTCGGTGACGGTCTGCTGCTGGACCACGGGGAGCATGGCGAGGACCGTGAGGCCGAGGCCGGCGGCGACGCTCTCCCCGTCCTCCGGGTCGGAAGCGGCGAGGGAGGCGTATCCCGCGGTGGCGACGCGGCCGTTGTAGTCCTCGCCCAGCAGGGTTCCGCTGACGCCGGGGTAGCCGCGGGAACCGGGCTCCCGGGCACTGACGGGGTTCTGCTCGGTCTCCTCGGCGGCCAGGTCGGACAGCCGGGACATCTGCTTCTGCAGGAAGGTGAGTTTTTCGCGCTCCGCGTCCGAGTTGAGTGCCTCGGACTGCTCGAAGCCGGCGGTGGCGAGGACCTCGCCACCCCGCGCGACGACGGCCATGCTGCGGAACGGGCCCAGGTTGATGGAGGGCACGGAGAGGCTGTTGGAGGCGATCAGCAGTTGCTGCGCCCCCTCCTTCCCATCCAGAACGGCCATCGTCATCAGGCGCACGTCGCCGGTCTCCAGACGCACCATGCGCGGGGTGAGTGCCTTGTCACCGGTGAGGACGTCCTTGTCCAGCCAGGCGAGCGGGATGCGCTCCCCTCGGGCGGCGAGTACCTTGCCGCTCTCCAGGTCCAGCACCGTGGTGCCGGTCCACTTCTGGTAGGCCTTGCTCAGGTCCGACAGAACGCGCTCGGGGTCCGCCGGACCGCCCGTGTTCAGCGCGGTGGCGGTGCGTTCGAGGTCCGTGACCCGCTCGTCGATCGAGGCGCGCAGGGCGATGGCGCCGTCCTGGGCGAAATACTGCTGCGAGGAGAGCACCGCCTTCGGCACGACCGGTTCCGTGCCCGGCCCCAGCACCTTGGCCGTGAGGCCCGCGAGGGCGAGGATCAGCACGCACAGCAGCGCGATCGGCGGCCGGATGCCGCCCAGCAGCGGCATGTCGGCGCGTTTGCGGCTGCGCCGCCGGCCTATCGGCACGAGGGGCGCGGCAGGGGTCGATGTCACTGGTCTTCTTCCTTGGTCGCTGCGGGTGCTCAGCGCCCGGAGGAAGCACTGCTGTCGCGCGGCTGTGAGACGCCGTCACACAAAAGACTGATGAACGCCGACAGGGTTGTATCCGTCGGCACGCAGGGGCGTGTGGGGCTGGTCACTTCTCCTGTGGGCCTGGTCACTTCTCCAGCGACAGCCGCTTCAGGCCGTCACCGCCCGGCGCTCCTCGGTTGTAGAGGAAGCCGCGCGTGCGGTTCTCGGCCAGCCGGTAGCGGGCGATCCGGTCGTCGGACAGTCCTTCGGGGTTCTCCAGCGCCTGCTGGACGTCCACCACACGGAGGTCCTCGACCGCGCCCTCGATCGCCTTCTCCCCGGCCTCGATCTCGGGCGGGATGTCCACCTGCGTCGTGCGGTAGCGGGCGGAGACGTCCCAGCCGTCGGCGGTCTCGCGGAACTCGAACCAGCCGATGGCCCCCTCCTCGGTGAGGCCGGTCGGCGAGGAGTGCCGGGCCACCTGGTTGCCGAGGCCGTAGGCGACCCAGGTGCCGTTGACCTTCTGGATCGGCTGCACCACGTGGGCGTGGTGCCCGATCACCAGGTCGACCCCGGTCTCCTCGGTGATCCGCTGGGCCATGTCCAACTGCGGGACGCTCGGCTCGTTGTAATGATCCAGGCCCCAGTGCAGGGAGAGGATCACCACCCCGGCGCCCTTGTCGCGGGCCCGCTTCTCGGCCTTCTTGACGTCGCCCGTACTGGATCGGTTGAAGGCCCAACTCTCCTTCTCGGGAGCGGGGCTGAGGAAGGACTCCCAGGAGTAGGAGAGGTGGGCGACCTTGACGCCGTTGACGTCACGGATGTTGATCTGCTCTGCTTCCTCCGGCGTCCGCGCCGACCCGGTGTGCCCGAGGCCCACCTCGTCCATCGCGTCCAGCGTGCGCCGCACCGCTTTCAGTCCGTGGTCGAAGGTGTGATTGGAGGCCGTCGAGCAGGTGTCGTACCCCACGTCCTTCAGGGTGGTCAGGACCTGCGGCGGAACCAGGAACTCCGGGTATCCCTCGAACGGTCCTTCGGGCCTCCCGACGGGCGTCTCCATGTGGCAGATCGCGAGATCGGCCTTGCTGATCACGGGCTTCAACCCGGCGAGCAGCGGCCCGAAGTCCAGTCCGGCCTCTCCTTCCCCGCTCTCCTCGGCATCCTTGGCGGCCTGCTCGACCAGCTCGGGGTGGATGAGGACATCGCCGGCCGCGGCGACGGTGAAACTGCGACCGTCGGCTTTGGCCTGAGGTTGCGCTGCCTCGGAGCTGCACGACACGGTCAGGCCGGCGGATATCGCCAGCACCGCCACCGAACGACCTATACCGAGAGACTTACGGAATGTCACCGAGCCATAGTTCCATGAACCTCACAGGCGACCATGGGATTGCCATCACGGGACGGTCACGTTTTCTGCGCGCTTTCATCCCAGTAGGTTTGCTCCTGGCTCTGGTCGGTTGCCAGGCCGATACGGCCACGACCCAGGAGGACTCCGTTCCGCGCGCCCGGGAGCTGGTTGACCTGCGCAGCCGCATCCTCGGATACACAGCGACATTCCGTGCCGACTCCCCCTACACGCCACCTGGCAAGTCGCAGCGCGCGCGGCTGGCGAAGGCCGTCGGGAGCCTGCTGTCGGGCGACGCCCAGGAGGCGGAACGGCAACTCGCCCCGCTCGGCCTCGGCTTCACCCGCCTCACCGATACCGACTCCGGCCGCCGCTACGACGAGATCGCCGCCACCGGCACCGGCGAGAGCACTCGCTGGGGCCGCCTGTACCTGAACGCCGACTCCACCGTCCGCTGGAACGCCCAGGTCCCGCACCCCGTCTCCGACCGCGAAACCGAGGCCCTCGGTATCCGGCTCCTGGAGCAGAATCCCGGCGGCGCCCTCGTCCTCGCCGGCGCGCACCGCCGGGCCGGCGAGGACGACGCGGCCGATGTCGCCCACCGCGAGGACAGCGCCTTCCATACGGTCGTCGTGGAGCTGCAGAAGCGCGGCGTGCCCGGCGTCCAGCTGCACGGATTCACCAGGTCCTCCGACCGCCCCTACGACGCTGTCGTCTCCACCGGCACCGTCGAGACCGCGCCCGCCGAGGTGGCCGCCATGGCCGACCGCATGGACGACGACGGGCTGCGGGTCTGCCGGGCCTGGGCGGCACGCTGCCCGCTGGAGGGCACGACCAACGTCCAGGGCCGCTCGGCGCAGCGCGAGCACGCCGGCTTCGTCCACGTCGAGCTGGCCCGGCACGCCCGCGCGGACGACGGCCGCGACACAGAGGAGGCCGCCGACGCCCTCGCCGGGCTGGTCACGGCGTGGAGATCCAGTAGTCCGTCATGGGGGTGAGCTGTCGGACGCTCGTTTGATTCGGGTTCTCCCGCACCAGATCCGCGATCTGCTGTGGATGCGTCACCTTGCCGTCGCCCATGAAACCTCCACGCTCGTTTCCGTGCACGATGACGTCGTGCCCGTGGGCGCCTTTGGAGCGTAGGAGGTTCTGGATGGTGTTCGCATCATCGCCGATGGCTGTTGCCGTCCACGTGTAGCGGACACTGCCACCGGCCGATGTGAACGGCCCGATCAGCCCGCGCAGAGCTTCACGTTCACCGTGTCGCCCTCGCTCACGATCTTCGGGCTGTGGGGAGTGACCTCGACGACCGAGGTCGGCTTGCAGCCGTGGCTGGTCACCTTGACGATCGTGCCGAGCTTGAGTTGAGCCTTGAGGAACTGCCCCTTAGCCGTGGCCAAGTCCATGCCCGTGAGGTCGACCGCGATGGGCTCCTTCGTGAGGCCGCCCAACAGGAAGGTGGCCTTGTTGTGGTCGACGGTGGTGGTGGCGGCGGCGGGCTTCGCCGACGTCTCTGAGGCACCGGTCATGGCGGCCAGCGCCGTGCCGCCCCCAACCACAATCAGGGCGGCGGCGCAGCCGGCGATAAGTGCGGTCCGTCTGCGGCGGGTGCGGTGGACCATGCCGGCCGTGTCGAAGGCCGGTGCGTTGGTGGAGTGCGCGAAGTTTTTCATGGCGTCGATCAGTTCCTCTTCAAAAGGTGTGCAGCCGGAAGGCCGCGGTTCGTACGCACTCATCGCGTTCCTTCCATGAGCTGCTGCGGTGAAGGGGCGGAAGGTGCGGGGAACTGGCTTCTGAGCCGGTCGATGCCGCGGGCGAGTTGGGAACGTACGGTGCTCGGCAAGATCTTCAGGTCGGCCGCTATCTCGGCGTCGGACAGATCGTGGAAGTACCGCAGCACCACCACCGTCCGCATCCGTATCGGCAGTTGCTGGAGAGCACGGACCAACTGGTCCCGGCTGTCGATCCGTCCGTACTCGTCGCCCGGCGCGGCCGCTTCGCCGTCGACCGGGTGCTGAGCCGTACGCCGGAATCTTCGCCAGCGGTCGTTGGCAAGATTGACCATGATCCGCCGCACGTACGCGTCCGGGGCGTCCTTGGCGCTGATGGTGCGCCACTTGCGGCAGGCCCGCTCCAGGGTCTCCTGCACCAGATCCTCCGCCGCGTCTCGGCTGCCCGTCAGGACGAGTGCTCCCCGGAACAGCGCGGCCGACCGGACGGTGACGAATCCATGGAAGTCCTCCTCCACCGACTCGGCCCCGCCGCGCTCGGCGCCCACTGCCCGCTTGGCTGCCAGATTCACACCCTCCTCCCTTCCTGTCACCCCTCCTTGACGGGGAAGACCATGGAACTGCTGCACGGCCACGGCGTGACCTGGGTCACGTTGGCGACGTTCACCCTTCCCGCCGGCCGCCCGCTCCCGGCCCTGCCGCGAGCAGCGTCGCCTGCGCCATCCGGGAACTCATCGCCCCCACCACCGTCTTCGTAGCCCCGACCGCGCCCATAACCCGGCCGACAGTTCCTGATCGCCTCCGCCTTCGTCATCGTCGGTGGGGCGGCGGGCGGCTGGTGGGGCTGCTCGCTGACGGTGAGAGAGTCGGCGAGTCCGACCATGCCGCCTGCACTGAGCAGAGCGCCCGGGTATGCGCGGGGGACGGCGACGATCACCGTTGGCGGGACCGTCGCCATGCGGACCAGGACTGATCCGCCGGTCGTGATGTGCTCGAGGTCGGTGTGCGTGCCGCGGGCGCCAAGGTTCAGTGCAGGCCCGCCACCGATCCGACCGGGAACTTCAACGACCGGGAAATCAACGCCCACCGGCGCAGGTCGATATCCACCCCCGGCACAGAGGGTCGGTGACTGCTCGTCGGCAAGGTCCCACGGGTACTGCTCCCCAGTACCACTCACGTCCGGTTCAACGGCCAGCCGACGTACCGGTCGTCGGCCGACGAGTGGTGGTCCGCGTACGGGTGCGGCGTCTGGTCTGTCCCACACGCGGCTGCCGTCACACCTTCCGCGAGCAGGTGCCCGTGCCCCGTGTGATCGGCGTCGACGATTTCGCTCCGCGCCTGCGGCACCGCTATGCCACCGTGGTGATCGACGCCGAGACCCATGAGCGGATCGACGTGCTGCCCGACCGCACGGCTGACGGTGTTCGCGTTGTCGTCGGGGTGATGCGCGACACCCTGGTAAAGGTGACGTGTTCTGTCAGTTTTGGCATGAACGATGGATGACATGAATAACGAGGACGTCACTACCCAGAAAACTCGGAACACCGCGCAGGCCGGCCCGACGGGTCCGCTCGCGGGGCGGATCGCGCTCGTGGCGGGCGCTACCCGCGGGGCGGGCCGGGCCCAGGCTGTGGAGCTGGGCCGCGCCGGTGCGACCGTGTATGTCACCGGCCGTACCACCCGGGGCCGGGCCAGCGAGGTCGGCCGGACCACCGAGACCATCGAGGAGACCGCCGAACTCGTCACCGCGGCGGGTGGCACCGGGATCGCGGTTCCCACCGACCATCTCGACGAAGCCCAGGTACGCGCCCTCGTCGAGCGCATCGACCGGGAGTACGGGCGTCTCGACATCCTCGTCAACGACCTGTGGGGCGGCGAGCACCTGCTGGCCGGCTCGGTGTTCGGGAAGAAGAGCTGGGAGACCCCGCTCGCCGACGGCCTGCGGATCCTGGAGCTCGGCGCGCGCTCGCACGTGATCACGGCGGCGCTGCTGCTTCCGCTGCTGATCCGTTCCGACGCACCTCTGCATGTGGAGGTCACCGACGGCACCGCACACTCCAACCGCCGCTACCGGGAGAACATCTACTACGACCTGGCGAAGAACGCCCCGATCCGCCTCGCGTTCGGGCTGGGTCAGGAGCTCGCGGAGTACGGGGGCGCGGCGGTCGCGGTCTCGCCGGGCTTCCTGCGCTCGGAGCAGATGCTCTCCCACTTCGGTGTGAGTGAGGAGAACTGGCGTGACGCGATCGCCCAGGAGCCGGCCTTCGCGATCGCGGAGTCCCCGCGCTACCTGGCCCGAACGGTCGCGGCGCTGGCCGCCGACCCGGACCGCGCGCAGCGGTGGAACGGCAAGTCCACCTCCAGCGGAGAACTTGCCAGGGTGTACGGAGTGACGGACGTGGACGGCAGCCAGCCGGACGCCTGGGCATACTTCGAGGACGTCACCTACGGTGGCAAGGAAGGCTCCCCCGAGGACTACCGCTGATCCTCGGCTTCCTCGAGTTCCGCCTCCTGAGGGTCGGCCTGGTAGAGAGCGGCCAGGGCTGCGGCGCGCTCACGGAAGCGTGCGCGCAGGGGAGCCGGGGCCAGCACCTCGGCGTCCGCGCCGAGCCGGGCCAACTGGTCGAAGACGACGTCCTCGGACTCCGCCGACAGGTCGAGGGTGACCAGGCCGGCGGGGTCCGGGACGCCCGCGGAGGCGAGCGCGTCCGCGACGGCAGCCCGGTCCACGACAGCGGGCAGCCGCCGTAGACCCCAGCCGGTCAGCCGGATCGTGACGGTGGTGCGCAGCAGGGTGCGGGCGAAGGCGGCCGAGTGGGCCTCCCAGTGCGCGGCCAGTTCGAAGGCCGGGTCGCGCACGAACGGCTCCTCCGCTCGGGAAGCGGGGCCGAGGGCGGTGATCCGGTCGACGCGGTAGGTGCGCCAGCCGCCGTCATGTTCCTCCCGCTCACCGGGGATGCGGACCACGGCGTACCAGGTGCCGGCCTTCAGCACGAGCCCGTACGGCTCCACCACCCGGGCCACGGCAGAGGGCGGTGCACCGTCCCGGCCCGGCCGCGCGTACGACAGTTTGACGGCCCGGTCCGCCCATACCGCGCGGGCCAGCTCCGGCAGCAATGCGGGGGTGGCGGGTTCGCGGAACCAGGCCGGCGCGTCGAGGTGGAAGCGGCGCACCGAGGACTCGGCGGCCTGGCGTACCGACGGGAGCAGGGTCGCGGTCAGCTTCAGCCGGGCAGTCGCTGCCGCGTCCGACAGCCCCAGATCCTGCAAAGCCGAGGGCAGACCGGACAGGAAGAGCGTCTCAGCCTCGCTTGAATGGAGCGTGGTGAGCCGGGTCCGGTATCCCGCGGCGAGGAAGTACCCGCCCACCCGGCCACGCTCCGACCGGACGGGGACGCCGGCCTCCTGCAATGCCTGGGCGTCACGGATCACAGTCCGCTCGGAGATCTCCAGCTCACGGGCGAGAGCGGCCGCGGTGAGGCCAGGGTTCGACTGGATCAGGAGAGCCATACGGATCAGGCGGGCGGCACGCATCCTCCAAGGATCACCGACCCGGCGAACGAACGCGATCTCCTGCCGCGGCTGCTCGCTCGACGGCACGCGCCGCGCCCGGAGGCTACTCGAGCACGAGAGCGGGCACGTGCGGCGGCACGGCCTTCCGTACCGATTTCACTGGCTATCGTGTCCCCGTGGAATCCGACACTGCAACCTTCCCGCCTCACCCGATCCGGGGCGTCCGAGCCGTCTACGCACGGCAGGCCAGCTGTCCCTCCGACTTCGCCGAGGTCACTGTGGACTTCGAGCCGTGGGAGAGGGGCGTCACCTTCGAGACGGCCGCTGATCTGGCTGTTGACGGCGACGACGATCCGGAGTGGCAGGCCGAGTGCCAGGCCGCTTTCGAGGCGGGTGTACGCGACGAACTCACCCAGTCGGGGACCGGGTTGTCGCCGGCCGCAGCGGTAGTCCTGCGGCGCATGCGCTTCCACTCGGTCGACTCCCACCCGCGGGCGTTCCGGCAGGCGGGCCGCGTTGCTGTCCGCGACGCTCTCGCAGCGGCCCACCGGCCGGACGTGGGCGGCAAATGAACGCCGGGGCTGACGGCAGGATGGCCGTATGACGACACGAGCGACGATCACCCTCGTACTCGGGGACATCACCGAACAGCACGCCGACGTCCTGGTCAACGCCGCCAACTCCTCGCTCCTGGGCGGTGGTGGGGTGGACGGCGCGATCCACCGGCGCGGTGGACCCGAGATCCTCGCCGCCTGCCGCGACCTGCGGGCCTCGCACTACGGCAAGGGACTGCCGACCGGGCAGGCGGTGGCGACGACGGCCGGCCGGCTGCACGCGGAGCACGTCGTCCACACGGTGGGCCCGGTCTGGTCGCGCACGGAGGACCGTTCCGCGTTGCTGGCCTCCTGCTACCGGGAATCCCTGCGGGTGGCCTCGGAGCTGGGAGCCCGGACGGTTGCCTTTCCGGCGATCTCGACGGGCATCTACGGCTGGCCGCTCGACGACGGGGCGCGGATCGCCGTGCGTACGGTCCGCGAGGCCGCGCTCCCTCCGGTCGCCGAGGTCCGGTTCGTGCTCTTCGACGAGGAGGCGTACGCCCGTTTCGAAGAGGCACTGACGGCCTAGGCAGGGGCCCGTACACGTACACGTGCGCGAGCCGCGCGCCTCTGGGAGTCGCCCGCGCCCACGGTCGGATGGTGTTCGCGAGCGTGACGTGTACGGCCCCCGAGCCGATCGTGCTGCGGTGGACGAGGGCGACCGGGGGCATCGAGGCGTTCCTCGCCTTCGGGCCGCAGGGGCGCCCCGGGCAGCGGATCCAGGTCAGAGGCGACAGGTACGGCTCGATCGGCGCCGACGTGGCCGTCTCCGACGGGCGGCTCTTCGCTCTCACCGACGGCTCTCACCGACGGCCGTCGCCGTCGTCGAACCCGCGGTACGGCCGGCAGCGGTGGCGCCTCGTTCAGGGGCATGCCGGCAGAGGGGCGCACGAAGGGGGGCATGTCCGTTCAACGAGTGGCCCTCGGGCCCGGCCTCACCTGAACAGGGTCCTGCGCAGGGCGTTACGGGATATCCATAGGGTCAGTTCGGAGCACGCCGTACACGCCTCACGCGCCTGCATGACGCCGGCCCCGGGACAGCGGCGGCGAGATCGCCGGGGCAGGGCCGACAGCGGGCACCCGGCACAGGGCTGCGGAGGCGCCGCGGCGGCGGGCCGGCGGCGCGAGTCGGAGGCGACATGCCAAGAATGGGCCGGAGGACGCCGAAGACGACCCACCCGATTCGCAGCTTCGGCAGACTGCGAGGACGAGGAACTCCCACCACTACGAGGAGAGGCATTCAATGCCGCGGATTCCCGTCCACACCATCGACAGCGCGCCCGCAGCCGGCGGAGACATTCTGCGCCGCCTGGAGAAGCGATACGGGAGGGTGCTCAATATCCACGGAGGGATGGCCCATTCCCCCGTAGTCCTGGAGGCCTACGCGGGCATCACCGGGGCTATCGCCGAGCATGGCACCTTCGACGCCCGCACGCGCGAGGCGATAGCCCTCGCCGTGGGCGCAGTCAATACGTGCGCGTACTGCCAGTCGGCGCACACGGTGTCGGCGAAGGTGTCGGGCTTCACGGTGGAAGAGACCGTGGCGATCCGCCGCGGGGAGGGGGGCGTCGACGTGAAGCTCGCCGCCCTGGTCCAGGTCGCGAGGGAGATCGCCGGCGAGGTCGGCGACGCGTCCGACGCGGCGTGGGACGAGGCCGTGGCCCAGGGCTGGACGGACACCGAGCTGACCGAGGTGTTCGTCCATGTGGCACTGAACCTCTACACCAACTACTTCAACCACTACGTCCGCACGGAACTCGACATCCCCGCCGCCCCGGACCTCGACGACTGATCCCACTCGTCCGCTCCTGTCGGCTCCGGAGCCGCGCGGCTCCGGAGCCGACAGAGAGACCGGCCCCACGGTCGCCCATCGGGACCTCAACGCCCCGCAGGGTCGGGTATCGTCTGCGCCACCATCGTGGAAGCCCTCTGTCCCGGCATCTGCGCGCGCCCAAATGCCTTACTGGGCAAGGAAGTTGCATTCCAGTCAGGCGATTACCAGTCAGAACGCGGCACCGGTGGCGGACTGCGCGACCGGGCGCCCTGGTCCAGCGGGAGGCTTCATGAGTCGAACGGGCGTGCGTCCCAGAGTTCTCGTCGTAGGGGCAGGCCTGGCCGGCACCGCAACGGCGATCCGGCTGCTCCACTTCGCGCGGAGACCTCTGGAGATCGTCCTGCTGGAGCGGCACCCCGACTACCGCTCCGCGGGTGTCGCCTACCACCGTGACGGCAACCCCTGGGACCACGTCTTCAACATCCAGGCCGGCCGGATGTCCGTGTTCCGGGAGGACGTCCTCGACTTCGTCCACTGGGCCAACCAGGAGGCCGACCGCCGGGACTGGCCGCAGCGCTGGGCCGCCCAGAAGTTCGCCGAACAGGGCCCGGCCCCCCGCCGCCTCTTCCAGGACTACCTCGACGACCGGCTGTCCGAGGCCAAAAGAGAGTCCTGCCCCGGCGTCGTCCTCGTCGAAGCGGACGGCGAGGCGCTCGACATGCAGAGGTGCGACCGGGGCTTCGAGGTGACGCTCGGCGGCCTCGCCGCCTATGGAATCGAAGGTCTGCGCCCCGGACCTCTCGCGGACACACAGGTGCTCCAAGCGGACCACGTCGTCCTCGCCACCGGGCTCGAACTCAAGGAGCCACCCTTCGCGGCCGAGGCCGCAGGGCACCCCTCCTTCGTACGGAACCCGTACTCCGCGACCGGAATCCGCAAACTCTCCCAGCTGCCACCCGACGCAACCGTGGCCATCGTCGGATCGGTGCTGAGCGCCTACGACTCGGCGGGCCTGCTGCTGCGCAACGGCCACACCGGGCGGATCCACCTCATCTCCAAGTCCGGGACGATCTTCCGCACCTACCCCGGCACCCACGAACACGGCGTGCTGCGGCTGCCCCGCCCCGACGCCCTGCTGGAGCCCTACCGCAACCGCGAGGAATTCCTCGCCCGGGTCAGGGCAGCATGGCGAACGGCCTGCTCGACGGTCCGGGAACAGCACCCCGACGTCGCCTCCGTGATCGTCTCCGAGCGGGTCGCCAAAGCGTGGGAGCCGTACCTCCCCGAGGTCATCGAGCGCATCCCGACGGACGAGCTGCGATGTCTGCTGGACGAGTTCGCCACCACCATCGCCGCCCTGCGCGTCGGTGCGGTGGAGTACACGATGGCGGTCGTCGAGCGCGCGATGCACCCCCAGGACGGGCGGGTGGAACTGGTCGTCGGAAGGGTGCAGGCGATCACGCCCGCTCAGTCGGGGCGGCTGCTGGTCTCGGTCGCCGCGCAACACGAGCGGCACAGCGTCGAAGCCGACCTGGTGGTATCCAATTTCGGCAGGGAGTTCGACTACGAGAAGGTCGCACAGCCACTCTGGCGCAACCTCCTCCGCAAGGGCGTCGCGGTCCCTCACGAACGCACCGGGCGCGGCCTGGAGGTCGATGAATGCGGAACCCTGCTGGACGCCGGCGGCCAACCGGCCGGCCCCGTCTCCACGGTCGGTGTGCTGCGGGAGGGGGACGAGATCGTCCGGCACGGCCGGACCGGCGCGTTCGCGTTCAACCTCGCCGCCATCAAGAACCACTCGGTCTCCGTCGCAGCGCACGTGATCGAGGAGCTTGAACTGCGGCTGGACGGCTTGAACGGCATCGCGGCCCAGCATCCCCGCTACCGCAGCTATGTCAGCAACCCGGAGGAAGCGGACCGGGCGGCGCTGGAGGAGTCTGTGTTACTGGAAGTGCGGAGGCTGGCCACGCGTGAGCGAAGGGAACGAGAGGCGCTCGACTCCCGCTTGACCGCGAGCATCCGATCCCTGGGCGGTCTCCCGACACTTCCGGCAGACATCTCCCGGCACGACCGCCTGATGAGGGCGGCCGTCAACCGGGTGGCCGTCGAACGGCTCAACGACGTCTCCGTGACGCCACGGCAGCTACGTCGACAACTGGGAATAGGGAACGCCGAAAATCCGGAGGGCTAGTTGAACGGGAACGGGCGACGGATTCTGGGAATTCTTCTGGCCGGCGGCACCGAAAGCGTGCTCCAGGGCACCTGTAACCGTACAAGGAGTCCACGCGAGGGAACCATCCTCGTCGCCCCTTCTCTCGAAGCCGGGCTGTATGACGCCATCGTGGCCGCGCGCGCGGTGGTGTGCGGCTCCGGCGGACTCACCGGCCACATGCAGTCCCTGTGCCGAGGCAGAGGGATACCCGTGCTCCGCGTCGACGAGGCGGACCTCGCCGACCTGGTCGGCGAAGTGACGCTGTACCTGGAAAGCGCGTCGATCGTTGTCGGACCGGATACGCCCTCAGAGCCCGAGGCCGGCAGTCCCGCACTGGATGACCTCGGCTCGGCGTGCGCGGTCATCGCGGACCTGCAGGACATCACCACCATCAACTCCTCCGGACCGAAGGCCGCACGCGTCGAGTCCTTCTTCATCCGCGAGGAGTTCCTCTGCCTCGCCCTGGGCCTGAGCCCGCTCGACGCCATGGCCGGCGGCCCCGCCGATATCACCGCCTACGGACAGGCCATCGGAGAGCGGCTCTGCGGCTTCGTCGAGGCGCTCCTGCCCGGCCAGCGGCTGGTCCTGCGCATGCTCGATCTGCGCTCGGACCACGCGGCCGACGTCACCGAGACCGCCCCCGTCGCGGTCGAGCCCAATCCGGAGATGGGCATGCACGGCGCACGCTGGCTGCTCGGCTCCGTCGCCTACCGCGACGCCCTGCACGCTGTGCTGGCAACCCTGCGCAAGCGCCTCGGCGACGACGCCGACCGCGTGCAGCTCTCGGTGCCGTTCGTCAGCGACGAGACGGAGTTCACCCAGCTCAGAGCGCATCTCAACTTACCCGACGGCGCTCCCCTGTCCGCGTTCATCGAGACGCCCTCCGCCGTCCACGCCACCTCGGCGATGTGTGCCGCCGGCGTCAGTGAACTGTTCGTCGGCATCAAGGACTTGGTGCAGTTCTATCTCGCCGCGGACCGGGGCAACCACTTGGTCGCAGACTCCTACCGCACCCGTCACCCGGCTGTCCTGGACGGTGTGCGCAGGGTCGTGGAGTCCGCCCGCGCCGCAGGCACTCCGGTACGAGTCTTCTCGCTGGCATCGGACCTTGACCACTACCTCAAGAACCTACCGACGCCCGACGGCTACATGATGTGTACTGCCGAACTCCAGCAGATGCTTTCGCCGTCCCCCTCCCGGACCTGAGCGCCGCATCGAGCCGGCTCCCACTCGTGCAGATGACCAGCCGCCCGGTTCACCGGTGAGCCGGGACGAACCGGGCTCGCACCGCGCGACACGGCGCAGGGCCGTCGGCTGCGGAAGCGAAGAACAGGGTCGGCGGAGCAGGCAAGCCTCCCTCCGGCCGCCTCTACCAGCTTCTGCGCCGCACCATGGTCGAGGCGGCGGAGTCCCGGACGGGCACCGATCCCGACCGCTGCAGCTTCACTATTGCCCTCCAAACTGCTCGCGACCTGCTGGTATGCGCGGGAGGAGTCTTCGAGCAGGGCATCGGGGAGATCGGCCGGCGAGTCCTGTCACCCCTGTCGCCCGCACGGCGAAGCCGCGTCAGCACCCGCGGGACGGTCGACCTGACGGCAGCAAGGTCGTGGCCTCGACGACGATCACTCTCCTGCCACCCCCACTGCCCAGCCCGCACTGCCCGCGACGACCGACCGGGAGAACACCGGCAATCGCATGGCACGTGTCCTGACCATCCTGTGGGCAGAGCCCGAACGACTATGGCGCTCACGGGAGATCGCCGTGCTCCTCGGCGACGTCACCCTCGTCGCCACCTTTCGCCAACTTGCCCGCTGGACCGAGAGAGGAAAGATCGAAAGAGTCCGCACGGGCCGCTACGCGGCCATCGCACAGATCCCGAACCCCTTGCGTGACCAGAGAAAACGCTAGATACCCGGCCTTGGGGGAACTTCACCCACGCCCTCGGCCACGCCCGGGACAGCGTCATCCGCGCGGACACCGACCCCGGTCCCGACCATCAGCGCCCAGTAGGCACAGAGGGGCAGCTACCAGCTCCTCCTGCAATACATTGCGGAGACCTTTAGCCCCTGGGCACCGATGAGTCTTCTGCCCCGCGGGAGTCTCATCGGCAGCAACCCACGCCACAACAGTACGGCCCCTACGTGAACCGGAGAGATGGATATGTCAACAGCCCGAGAGCAGTCGGCCAGTGCCGGAGCCCGCGTCGTCTCCGCTGACGGCACCGAGATCGCATTCGAGCAGTCGGGCAGCGGGCCGGCCGTCGTCCTGGTGGCCTCGGCGCTGGCCGACCGCTCCGACACGACCAAACTCGCGGCTCTCCTCGCCCAGCACTTCACTGTAGTCAACTACGACCGACGCGGACGGGGTGCCAGCGGTGACGCCAATGCTTACGCCCCCGACCGCGAGGTTGAGGACATCGCCGCCCTGATCGAACACGTCGGCGGTTCGGCGTCGCTGTTCGGCTCGTCCTCCGGAGCAGTCCTCGCCCTGCGCGCGGCGGCTGCCGGAGTGCACGTCGACCGCCTGGCCCTGTATGAGCCGCCTTTCGTGGTCGCCGAAGACGACGACGGACCGCCCAAGGATCTCGCGCAGCAGATCAACGCGCTGCTTGCGGAAGGCCGGCACAGCGACGCGGTCAAGTACTTCATGACCAGAGTGCAGGGCATGCCCGGCGTCGCCGTGTTCTTTATGAAGTTCATGCCGAAGATGTGGGCGAACCTCACCAAGCTGGCCCGCACTCTGCCTTACGACATTGCGGTCATGGGCGATACCCAGCAAGGCAAACCGCTCGACGCCGAGGAGTGGAAGGCAGTGGCCGCACGCACACGTGTACTGACTGGCGGCAAGAGCCCGGCCGCCTTCCAGCGCGCCGCACGCGCCGTCGTCGAGATCCTGCCGCAGGCAGACCACCGCACCCTGCCCGGCCTCAACCACGGCGCTGTCGTCATGGCCCCGAGGAAACTCGCCCCCCCGATCATCGAGTTCATAAAGGGATGAGCTTGTCGTGCGAGGGGTTCGGCGGGGCCTTGTGACGCCACTCCTGGTGCTCTGAGTGGGCACGACTGACCTCCAGTTGACCGCCGGACCATCCGTGCCTCAGCGGGTCGCCGAAGTCTCCCGGGGCTCGCGCGTGCGCACGACGCGCGGGTCAGTCCCTGGCCGTTGCACTCGGCGGGGACTGCCTGGCCGACGTCGTCTTTGGTACCACCGGAGAACCACGGAACAGCCAGGCCCGCCAGCCCGTCCAGGGCGAACCCACTACCAGGCACAACCCGGCAGTGAGAACAGAAAGCCGACCACCGAGAAGCAGAAGCCGACCGTCACCGGGCATGACGACCTCTGACGGGGGTTCAGCGACCAGTCAGGGCGAAACGGGCCCGCAACAGCGGAACACCCTCGCCCGACACCTGATCCAGTCCGGCCTCTCGGCCGGTGAGCACCAGCAGGAACGCCGCTGTCCGGCCGGTTACGACTGGTCCGTCGCCGACGGCCCAGGGCGAGTCGGTCGCTACGAACCGGATGCCGCGCAGTGCCTTGCGGGGGTTGAACGGGAACCGCAGCCGCCACAGACTGTCCAGACCTGCGCGGGCGGCTTCGGGCACGATCTCGATCTCCCTGCCCAGCGGGATCGCGATGTCCTGACTGTGGGTCAGGACATCCATGACCGTCGTGTCCGCACCAGCACCGGGCGCGGGCGGGACGAGACGCGAGCCGGCATGCTTGCGTAGACGTGCCACGAGTTCGTCGACCGGCTCCCGTGCCGTCCGCGCCGCCGAGTCCCTGATCATGCGGTGGAAGACGCCGTTGGAGCGCAGCAGCTCCTTCATCCACCCCCCTGTCGTGAGTGTCGGCGGCAGCGTCAGGTGTGCCGCCACGTCACGGACCCGCCAGTCACGGCACAGAGAAGGCGTCTCCCATTCCTCGTCGGACAGGTCGGCCAAGAGGTCGGCCAGCCTCAGCCGGGCTGCCTCGACCTCAGCCCACACGGCGTCGTCGCCCATGCCGACCTCAGCTCGCTGGCTTGCGGGCGCAGAGAATGAGATAGCCCATGTGGTCCGGCCCCGGCGCGAACATCTCCTGCTGGCCCTGTTTGACCGTGTCCACGAACTCCGCACCGAACTCAGCCACGAGTTCCTCCCGAAGCTCCTCGACGCGCTCGACGTACCGGTTGCCCATGCCGTAGACACGCTGGCCGCATTGCGTCCACTCCTCGATGACGAACCCGGCGGTACGCAAGACCTCCAGCCACCCGTCGGCTGTCATGGGGCGGCGGCTGCGGAAGAACGGCGGCAGCTGCGCGTCGGGGTGGACCATGGTCGTCTCGGTGATCGCGACGCGGCCGCCGGGCTTGAGCACACGGTAGAACTCCGACAGGGCCTTCGCCAGGTCGACCGAGTGCGACAGGGCTTCCATCGCCATGACGGCGTCGAAGTGGTCGTCCCCGTACGGCAGGTCGTGGTAGTCGCGGACCTGGAACCGCACCCGGTGGAACAGTCCCTCCTTCGCCGCGCGCTTCTCCGCGGCCTCGCACTCGGCGGGGCTGATGGTGACGCCGGTGATGCGGGCGCCGACCTCGCGCGCGATCTGGGTAGCGGGCGCGCCGACCCCGCAGCCCGCGTCGAGCATGTGTTCACCGCGGCGCAGTCCGAGGATGTCGACGACCTTGCGCGTCAGACGTTTACCCGCCTCCTCCACGCTCGCGTCGTCCTTGTCGTCATACCAGTAGCCCAGGTGCTCGTATCCGTCGTTGAAGATCGTCGACATCTGACACGAGCTGTCGTACAGCTCCGCCACCTGGGCCGGTGTCCAGTCCGATTCGCTCATGGAACATCCCTTCGCTGCCGTCCTGCTTCCAAGTCTCCCCGGTTCAGGCGGGTTCTTCGTCTCCGGCGTTGCGGAGTCGTCGGGCGCCGGATCAGCTGTGATCGGCCAGCAGCCGGGCGATCCGTCCGACGCCCTCGTCGATCCGGCCGGGCTCGATCGCACTGCACGACAACCGCATCGCGTGGGTGCCGCCGTCGGCGTAGAAGAACCTCATCGGCGTCCACAGCACTCCGTACTGTTCGGCGGAAAGCTCCAGCAGTTTCTCGTCGGCCTGCACAGGCACTTCGAGCACCACGAAGAACCCGCCGCTCGGCACCGACCAGCGGATGCCCTGGCCCCTTCCGGCCCGAAAGCACGTGTCCAGCGCGGCAAGCAGCGTGCGCAGGTTGCGCCGGTAGAAGGCGGTCTTCTCCCGGTTGGCGGCGCGGAGGCTGCAACCGGATTCGACGAGCAGTCCGCCGATGACTGCCTGGCCCACCGGCGAGGTGTTGACCGTCAGCATGCTCTTGACCGCCGACAGCTCCCCGGCGAGCAGCGTGCGCCGCCCGTCGTGGTCCACGACCGGCTGGTCGGCCACAAGGAACCCGACCCGCGCCCCGGGGAAGCACGACTTCGCGAATGAACCGAGGTAGATCACTCGCGCGCGCCGGTCGAGGGCCTTGAGCGATACGCGGGGCCGGTCGTCAAGGCCGAACAGGCCGTACGGGTCGTCCTCGAGGACGATCAGGTCCTCGGTTTCCGCGACGTCGAGCAGCGCACGCCTGGCCGCGACCGGCAGCGAGACACCGGACGGGTTGGAGAAGTTCGGCACGACGTAGAGCGCCTTCGGATTGCGTCCTTCGGCGCGGACGGCGCGCGCGGTCGCCGCGACGGTCTCGGGGTCGAGCCCGCCGGGCCCCTCCGGCACCGGGACGACGTCAATCCCCAGCAGGCGCGCCGCGCCGGTGAGCCCGACGTAGCAGGGCTCTGCGGCGAGCACGACGTCGCTGGGCCGGGCGCACAGGCCGCGCAGTGCGATGACCATCGCCTCCTGACAGCCGGACGTGACCGCTATCGCGTCCTGGGGCACCAGGATGCCCTCGTCGTTCGCGAGCAGTCGCGCGATGAGTTCGCCGAGCACGCCGTTGGTCCTGCCGTACTGCATGAGCAGCGTTCGGACCTGGTTCGGAGGCATGCCGGATGCCGTCAGGTGGTCCTGGAAGATGCTCAGGTATCTGGGGAGGTCGGCCGGATCGTGGAAGCCGTCCCAGGGGCGCCCGGCCGCGAGCGAGATGGCGTCCGGGAACCGGCCGGCGACCTCGTTGAGGAAGTTCATGGACGTCGCCACTGGGTCCCACACCGAGTTGTGCAGCGACTCGCGAGCCAGTTCGACCACGGTCAGGTACTCCTGTCCAGCAGCCCGTCCGCAGCTGCCGCGACTGCGGCCCGCGCGGTCAGCTCCACGAGGCGGCCGCCGACGTCGACCACGGGCAGCCGGCACGCCGCGAGCACGTGGGGCAGCACCGCGGTGAAGTGGGTGCACGCCAGCACGACAGCCTCGAATTCGTTGCGCTCGGCCAGGCGCAGGGTGTCCGGCAGGCTCGACCGGTGGAACGCCGTTGCCGGGTCACCGGTTTCGATGGCTCGCACGAGCATCGGATCGGAGACGCAGAGGGCACGGTGTGCCGTCGACCCGGTCGCGCGTTCGTAGCCGACCACCGCCGAGCCGTTGCCGGTGACGACCAGCACACGCCGGTAGGCGGCCGCGGCTTCGTGGTAGACGGCGGTCGGGGAGACGACGGCGAGCGTGGCCGCCTCGGCGGCCGTGTCGTCGCCCACCACGGCGGAGAGCGAGTTGCAGAACAGCATCGCTACGCGGTGGCTGCGGGTGTCGAGGTCGCGCACCAGGTCGTGGAACGCGGCCCGCAGCGTGTCGGGACTTTCGTACTGCATCGCGTCCTGCTCGTCCGCGGACCCGGCCATGGGGTAAGGGGTCGCGGCGTGTCCCGCGTCTCGCAGCAGAGCCGCGCCGACCTCGGCATCGAAGGGTGTGCCGGCGATAACCGCGATCTCCATCGCGCCCCCCTTATGCGGTCGGAATGCCTCCCATGAGCCTGACGACGGGAGGATCGGACATCAACTCCCGTCGTGCGCGGGGAGAACCACCTTGCCCGGGTTGAGGATTCCCGCCGGATCGAGGGCCGACTTCACGGCCTGGTGGACGCGTACGCCGACCGGACCGAGCTCCCGCTCCAGCCAGTCACGCTTGAGCAGGCCCACGCCGTGCTCACCTGTGCAGGTGCCGCCGAGTGAGAGGCCGAGCCGCATGATCTCGTCGAAGACCGCCCGTCCTCGGGCCAGCACCGCCGGATCGGACAGGTCGACCACGATCACGGGGTGGAAGTTGCCGTCTCCCGCGTGCCCGACCACACCGACCAGCACGTCGTGGCTCTCCGCGATACGGATGACCCCCTCCACCAGTTCGACGACCCGGCCGTGCGGCACGGCCACGTCGTCGACGATGAGACCGCCCCGGCCGCCGGGGAACCGCTGTGCGGCGAGGCGCTCCATCGCGGGGTGTGCGAGTCTGCGGGCCGCGAGCAGCGCGTCGGCTTCCACCTGGTCGGTCGCGACGTGCAGTTCGGTCGCGCCCGCGCGCTCGCAGTGCGCGGCCATGATGTCCAGTTCGGTCTGTGCGCCGGGTCCCGTGTCGGATGCGGCGAGCAGCAGCGCACCTGCCCCTGTGTCCAGGCCGGACGGCCGGTAGTCCTCGATGGCCCGCAGGTGCGTCCGGTCGAGGAGTTCCAGCAGGCTCGGAACGACCCGCGATCCGGTGATGCCCGTGATCGCCCGCCCGGCGGCGGCTACCGTGGGGAACACGGCGGCGAGCGTGCGGCCCGGGCGACGTGCGGGCCGCAGTCGCAGGACGATCTCAGTGATGATGCCCAGTGTCCCTTCGGACCCGGTGAACAGTCCGGTGAGGTCGTACCCAGCGGCTCGTTCGGAGCCGTACCGCCCGCAGTGGAGGACCGCGCCGTCGGCGAGGACCACGGTCAGGCCGGCCACGTACCGGCTGGTGACGCCGTACTTCACGCAGCACATTCCACCCGCGTCGGTCGCGACGTTGCCGCCGATGGTCGACGATTCCCACGAGCCTGGATCCGGGGGGTAGTCCAGCCCTTCGCGGGCCGCCGCCCGGCTGAGGTCGGCGTTGACGACTCCCGCGCCCACGACCGCGAGGCGCGCCGTGGTGTCGACGCTGATCTGTGTCAGCCGGATGAGCGAGATGACGATCGATCCGTCGACGGCGTTGGCGCCGCCGGCGAGTCCGGTCCGGGCGCCCTGCGGTACGACGGGCACTCCGTGGGCCGCGGCGATCCGTACGGTGGCGGAGACCTCGGCGGTGTCGCGCGGGCGCACGATCGCGAGGGGCACGCCGGCCGGGCACAGGTCGGCCATGTCGCGGCTGCCGGCGAGCAGGAGATCCGGGTCGGTGAGCACACTGTCCGGCGCGGGCAGTGCGGCGCGCAGGTCCGCCACGGCGTCCGTCGTGATCGTCATGGTCTTCACGATAGACAGCTCACCCGCCCGGCTTCCGTGCTCTGTGGGAACTTCCTCGACCTCAGCAAACAGGGAGATGTCCATGGTGCCGGCGCTCCCCACACTGAAACGCGACAGAAGACAGGGCGGATTGGAGATTGACTGTGTCCCGGTTGGTACACGAGGTTTTCGCCGCGCAGGCCGCCCGCACACCGGAGGCCGTGGCGGTGAGGTCGGACGAGGCGACGCTCACCTATCGCGAGTTGGACGAACGGGCCAACAAGCTGGCTCATCATCTGGTGGCTCTCGGCGTCGAGCCGGGCGCCCCGGTGGCCGTGCTGCTGGAGCGCTCGGCGCAGGCCGTCGTCGCGCTGCTCGCCACGCTCAAGGCGGGCGGCGCGTACCTGCCCGTGCACTCCGGTTATCCCGCGGAGCGGCGGCAGTGGATCGTCGGGCAGTCCGGCGCCGGGGTCCTGCTGACGGACGCCGCGATGACGCGGCGCGGGCTGCCGGACGTGGCGCGGGCGGTCCGTGTCGCGGACGATCCGGCGATCGACGCGGCGCCCGCCACGGCGCCGGTCGTGGCGGTCGGTCAGGACGACCTCGCCTACGTGATGTACACGTCGGGTTCGACCGGGCACCCCAAGGGCGTCGCGGTCCGGCACAGCGGCACCGTCGACCTCGTGCTCGACCGATGCTGGGACACCGGAAACCACGAACGGGTGTCGCTGATCGCGCCGACGGCGTTCGACGTGTCGCTCTACGAGATCCTGGTTCCGCTGGTGCGTGGCGGCAGCGTGGTCGTGTTCCCCGAGGGGCCGGTCGACATCGGCCGGCTGCGCGCGCACGTCACCGGACACGGCATCACCGCCCTGCACCTGACCGCGGGGCTGTTCCGGGTCGTGGCCGATGAGGCGCCGGACCTGTTCGCGACCGCCCGGGAGGTGCTGACCGGAGGCGACACCATCGCCCCGGGGGCCGTCGACCGGGTCCTGCGGACCTGTCCTGACCTGGTCGTCCGTGCTCTGTACGGGACCACGGAGGCCACGGTCTTCAGCACGCACGCGACGCTGACCGCCCCTTACCGGCCCGGGATCACCGTCAGTTCGGGCAGGGCGTTCGACGGGGTGGAGCTGCATGTGCTCGACGAGCGGCTGGACCCGGTGCCTCCTGGCGCCGTCGGCGAGCTGTACATCGCGGGCCGCGGCCTCGCCAAGGGTTACCTCGAGCGGCCGGACCTCACGGCGGAAGCGTTCGTCGCCAACCCGTTCCGCGACGGCGGCGACCGGATGTACCGCACCGGTGACCTCGCCCGGCTGTCGGCCGACGGCGAGCTCGACTTCGCCGGACGCGCCACCGACCTGGTCAAGATCCTCGGCTTCCGGGTCGAGCTGGCCGAGATCGAGTCCGTCCTGGCCGGGTTCCCCGGTCTGGCCCATGTCGCCGTCGTAGCCCATGAGGTCGGCGCCGACACCCGTCTGGCCGCGTACGTGGTTCCGGAAGGCGACGAGCCGGACCTGGCCACGCTCCGCGAACACGTGCGTGCCGCCCTGCCGGAGTACATGGTGCCCGGGGCGTTCACCGTGATCGGGGAACTGCCGCTGACGGCGAACGGCAAGGTCGACCGCTCGGCCCTGCCGGTACCGGAGTTCCACGGTGAGACGGCCTACCGTGCCCCCGCCAACCCGACGGAGGAGGTCATCTGCCGGATATTCGCCCAGGTGCTCAGTCTGCCGAAGGTCGGCGCCGAGGACAGTTTCTTCGATCTGGGCGGCCACTCCCTGCTCGCTATGCGCCTGCTCAGCCGCATCCGCGCGGAGCTGGGCGTCGAAGTGCAGATCCGCACCCTGTTCAACACGCCGACGGTGGCGGGCCTCGCCGAGTTGGTGGCCGTCGAGCAGGCCGCGTAGCACCGACAGGCCTCGCGAAACGAGAGGGACACAGATGAGTCAGACCATGGCCGACCAGGCCACCAACCCCTTCGACGACCAGGACGGCAACTACACGGTCCTCGTCAACGCGGCCGGCGAGCACTCGCTGTGGCCCGCGGGGATACCCGCCCCGGGTGGCTGGCGCGTCGCCCACGGGCCCGCCCGGCGCGTCGCCTGCCTCGACTACGTCAACTTGGCGTGGCAGCACCTCGGCACCCGTGTGTGACGGCCCGACCACTGAGCTGGAGAACTCATGCCCACGTCCGATCCCTTTGTCTTCGATGACGTCCGTCTGGATCACATACGGTTCCACGTGCGGAGCATCGACACCGCGCTGGAGTGGCTGGTAGGCGGCTACGGGCTCACGGTGCGTGCGATGTCCCGGCCTGAGGCGGGGGCCGGGTCGCGGTCGGTCGAGGTGGGCACGAACGACATCAGCCTCGTACTCACCGAGGCAGGTACCGCCGAGGACCACCCCGCGTCCCAGTACGTGGCGCGCCACGGTGACGGGGTGGCCGACATCGCCCTGCGGGTGCCCGACGCCTCGGCCGCATACGCGGCGGCCGTCGGCCGGGGCGCCCGGTCCGTGGCTCCGCCGGCGCGGTTCGGCGACCTGGTGACCGCGTCGGTCGGCGGGTTCGGCGACGTCGTGCACACATTCGTCGAGCGGCCCGGCGGGGCGGGCGGCCCGGCCGTGCCGGGTCTGCACCCCGTCCCGCGGGACGCCGCCGCCCCGGTGAGCACGCTGCGGTCCGTCGACCACTTCGCGGTGTGCGTGCGACCCGGCGACATCGACGACACGATCGCCTTCTACCGGAACGTGTTCGACTTCGAGGTCACGTTCACCGAGAGGCTCCAGATCGGCGCCCAGGCGATGACGACGAAGGTCGTGGAGAGCCGCTCGGGCGATGTGACGCTGACCCTGATCGAGCCTGACATCACCCAGGAGCCCGGTCACATCGACGAGTTCCTCCAGGAGCACGGCTGCGCGGGGGTCCAGCACATCGCCTTCGCCACCGACGAGATCGTGACCACCGTCGCTGACCTGCGGCGGCGCGGCGTGGCGTTCATGGGCACGCCTGACACGTACTACCGCACGCTGGCGGATCGCGTGGTGCCGACCCGGTACACGGTGGACGAGCTGCGCGGCCAGCAGGTCCTGGTCGACGAGGATCACGGCGGTCAGCTGTACCAGATCTTCGCCAGGTCCGTGCACCCGAGGCGCACGATCTTCCTCGAACTCATCGAGCGGATGGGCGCGCGGACCTTCGGCAGCGGCAACATCACCGCCCTCTACGAGGCCGCGGAACGCCAGCGAAAGGCAGCCGACGGCGAGTCGTGGGCTGCCTGACCCCGCCATCCAACGAGTGCGAACGGAATCGAGCGAATGGACCTACCCGTCGACCGCGCACCTCTTTCAACGAACCTCGACATGCTCTGCATGTTCGACAAGGGCGAACACGAGGGTTCGTTCGGCCCCCGCCACCTGGTCATCCTCGCGTGGCGCCTCCTCGGCGAACTGGACCTGGCGGCCTTCCAGGGCGCTGTCGACGACGTGGTGGAGCGCCACGAGATGCTGCGCACCCAGATCGTCCGCGACGACGGCGAGCCGTACCAGAAGGTGCTCCCGCCGAGCTCGGCGGAGCTGGTGGTCGTCGACCTGCCGCCGGACGGTTCCCGCCCGCGCGAGGAGCAGGCGGACGAGTTCGTCAACGAGATCGAGGCCACGACGATGAGCGTGGCCCAACTGCCGCACCTGCGGGTCGTGCTCGGAAGGTTCGACGCGATGGACGCCGTGTGCGTCCTCGTCACGCACCACGTGGCGAGCGACGGAGTGTCCCTGCAGGTGGTGATACGGGACATCGCGAACTTCTACGCCGCTCGCCGGGGTTTCCCGGTGGCGCCGCTCACGCCGGCCAGGCAGTACCGCGAGTTCACCGCGTGGCAGCGGCAGGCGCTCGCCTCGCCGCAGGCGGAGGAGTCGCGGGCGTACTGGCGGGAGGCGATGCGTGACGCGGAGATCGTCGACCTTCCCACCGACCGCGTCCCGGGTGAAGGCGCGCCGGCCCGCTATGCCGTGTACCGGTTCGAGCTCGAACACGAGGTCGCCTCGGCGACGACGGTGTTCGCCACCGCCATGCGCAGCTCGCCGTTCATGGTGATGATGGCGGCCTTCAACGCCCTCCTGCACCAGGAGGCGGGCGTGGACGACGTGGTCTCGGCGATCATCACCTCGGGCCGGGTGGAGCCTGAGTACAACGAGACCGTCGGGCCGTTCTTCAACATGCTGCCGCTGCGCACCGGGCTCGGTGAGTGCCGAAGCTTCATGGAACTGGTCCGGCGCACCCGGGAGGCCTGCCTCGCCGCGTACACCCACGAGCTGCCCTTCGCGCAGATCGCCGCGCAGGCGCCGACGCTCACGGCGACGTACGCGAGGCGGGGCACGGCGGTCTGGGCATTCCAGGTGATGCAGTACCCAGGTGTGACGGAGGCCGAGTTGATCGGCGACGTGGAGTTCTCCGCGATCCGCAAACGGTACAAGGCGCACCCCGTGACCTCCGACATCCCCAACGGTGTCCTGTGGGGACTGGACGTCCTGCCGACCGGCGAGGTCACGGGCACGGCCAGGTTCAACACCCAGGAGTACGACGAGTCGACCGTGATGAGGCTGGTGGAACGGTTCCGAGGCATACTCCGCGGCGGCGTCTCGGACCCTGGGGCCCCGCTGTCCGCGCTGTGACCCGGAGCACCGGCCGCGGAACCCCCCAGGAACAGAAATGGAGACTGTGATGAGCACAGAGGACGAGTTCGACGTCGTGGTGATCGGTGGTGGTCCAGGAGGTTCGGCGACCGCGGGTCTGCTGGCCAAGAGGGGCCACAGCGTGCTCGTGATCGAGCGTGAGAAGTTCCCGCGTTACCACATCGGTGAGTCGCTCATCACCGGTCTGATGCCCACCCTGGAGGAGCTCGGGCTCCTGGAGCGCCTGGAAGCGATGGGGTTCACCAAGAAGTACGGCGGCACCCTCCTGTGGGGCAAGAACCAGGGTACGTGGGGCTTTCGGTTCCAGGAGTCGGCCCTGTACGAACACGCCTACCAGGTGCGTCGCGCCGACTTTGACGCCCTGCTGCTCGGCCGCGCCCGTGAGCTCGGTGTGACAGTGGTGGAGGAGGCCACGGTCAGGAGCCCGGTCTTCGACGGTGAACGCGTGGTCGGCGTGACGTACACGGAGAAGGGCAGCAAGGAGGTCCGGACCGCGCGGAGCAAGATGCTCGTGGACGCCTCGGGGCAGACCCACCTGCTGGGCCGCGAGTTCGACCTGGTCCGCTACCACGACGACCTGCGGAACATCGCCACCTGGGCCTACTGGCAGGGTTGCAACCTCTACGGCGGAACCAAGGCCGGCGACATCGTGGCCGAGAACCGGCCGTCGGGCTGGTTCTGGTTCATCCCGCTGCACGATGGCACGGTCAGCGTCGGGTACGTCACGCCGATCGACGAGTACAAGGCGTCCGGCAAGACCCTCGAGGAGCTGTACGCCGAGGAGATGGCGAACACCGAGGAGATCAAGACCCTCATGGCCGGCGCACGCCGGGTCACGGGCTTCCGCAACATCAAGGACTGGTCCTACACCTGCGAGCGGTTCCACGGACCTGGCTGGGCGCTCGTCGGCGATGCCGCGGCGTTCATCGACCCGTTGCTGTCGACGGGAGTCACCCTGGCGCTGCGCGGAGCTCGGGCGCTGGCCGACGCGATCGACGAGACGCTGTCCGACCCTTCCGCGGAGAAGGAGATCCTCGACTGGTACGAGCACAGCTACCGGTCCTTCCTCGACTCCGTGCTGACCTTCGTACGGTTCTTCTACGACCGCACGAGGAACAAGGAGGACTACTGGGACAAGGCGCAGGAGCAGATCGACCCGGACAGGCTGCGTCCCCGGGAGATGGACTTCGCACGGATGCTGTCGGGGCTCACGGGCATCGACGACATCTTCCACAAGCGCAAGGCGGCCTGAGCACCGCACCCCGTCGGCCCGGCAGCGGTGTCTCCCCGCTGCCGGGCCGTACGTCGTCATGCACGCGGAAAGACGGCACCAGGGGCCCGATGGGCGGCGATGCTCTGCGCGCAGCAGGGCGGCCCGGCGGTTCCGGAGGGATACGCCGGGCGGCGGCAGGGCGGGCTCAAGCTGTCCGGTCCCCGGCAGCCCTGCCGCGCCCGGACCGGAACGCACGGCCGCTGGTCGGTCCCGAGCGAGGTCCTGGTCCACGGGAGCCGGTCCGGGTGAAGCGGACCGGGGGTCCCGGACCGCTTCGCCGACACCGGCGGGGCAGGACCGTGACGTCCTCCCCCGCTGGGGCGCTGTGGGCCCCGGCGCTGCCGTGCGCCGGTCTACGGGGCCCCCGCCCCGGGCCGGGGGTCGCCGAGCGGCACCACCACCGGCTCGGCAAGCGGCTCGGCCTTCCTGCGGCCACCCAGAAGCCGCAGTGCCGGCCGTTCGACGAGGACGCTCAGCAGCCAGCCCAGGAGGAGCACGGCGACGATCGTGAGGGCGGACTTCCCGAGTGCGCCGCCGAGCGACAGCGGCCTGGTCCAGTTGGCGGGGTCGGCGGTGTGGATCGGGCCGTAGGAGATGACGACCCAGTGCACCAGGTAGGCGCAGAAGGAGATCTGGCCGAGCACGGTCATGGGCCGGGAGCCGAAGAAGGTCCGCCGGCCCGCGGACTCACGCCGGGCCACCGCGGCGATCAGCAGGGCGAGCGGCACTGCGGTCACGGCGAAACCCGAGCTCTCCCCGTGCATCGACGCGCTGGCGACGAGTCCGGCGACCGAGAGCAGCACCGAGACGATGACACCGGGACCGTGCCACCGCCGGGTGGCCACCATCCTCGCCACGAACACGCCGAGCAGGAACTCCAGCATCCTGGTGACGGGAAGGTACCCGACGAACCAGGTCTGCAGCCACGAGTCGGGGGTGTTGACCAGCAGCGGCTCGGCCGGGAGCAGCGTGGCCAGGAGCGGAACCGTGATCAGCAGCACAACCGAGGCGAGCGCGGGCATCCACAGCCTCTCGGGGCGAATCCGCCTCACCAGCCGGTTGGTCCACGGAAACATCGCGTAGAACAGCAGTGCGCAGGAGAGCGCCCAGGTCGGACCGTTGGGGTTTCCGGTGAGCACCACCTCCTGGTCCGGTATCCAGTTCTGCACCAGCAGCAGGGTGGGAACTGTTCGCCAGACCGACAGCGCGACACCGGCGCCGACGGCCAGCAGCAGGGCGGCGGTGATCGTGATCAAGTGGGCGGGGAAGACCCGGGCGAAGCGTCTTCGCAGGAAACGGCGCGCGTCGACGTCTGCTTCGTGCACCCAGGTGAGGGCGAACCCGGTGAGGACGAAGAAGAAGGTGAAGCCCATCACGCCCAGCTTGTAGTCGTACGACCACAACGTCTGGGCCGTCGGATCGACCCGCAGCACGAGTGAGATCCCGACGTGGGAGACGAGGACCATACAGATGGCGACGAACCCTAAGCCAGACAGGGAGGGGAGCCGGGCGGACGCGGGTCGCGTTTCGTTCATGATGGGTGTTTTCCCCTTCACGGTTGGCGGGCGTTCTCCCGTGGCCGGGCAGTGACCCGGCCGGAGAGAGAACGGTGAGGACTGAACCTTCTATTCACACCAGGCGGCGGGCATCTCCGTTCTTGCGCAGTGACGGAGCCGGGACGACACAGCTCCGGAGACCGGCCGGACCGGCGCCGACCGGACCGTGGGCCCCGTCGGCGTGGTCGGGATGTGTTCCGCCCGCCGTCCCGGTCACACGCGTCCCGCATCGTGCCCCGACCGCTCCTGCCCCCTCCTACGGGTCCGGGGCCGGAGCCGACGCGCCGGCCCCGGGTTGCCGACGCGGGACGGATACGCAGCTCAGTCGATCCACGCGCGCGGCGCGGGGCCACCGTGACCGACCGGCGGAAAGATCTTCTCCAGTTCGAGGAGCTCCCCCGGCGACAACTCCGTCTCGAGCGCCTGGAGGGCGCCCTCGACCTGACCGGCGGTTCGGGGCCCGATCACCGGGACCAGCGCGCCCGGCCGCGAGAGCAGCCAGGCCAGCCCGACCTCCGCGGGGTCGCGCCCCAGTTCCGCGCAGAACTGCTCGTAGCGCTCGACGGCGGGCCGGTTCACGGACAGTGCCGAGACGGCGCGCCCTTGCGCCGACTTGGCCCCCGTTCCTTCCCGCGCCTTGCGCAGTGCCCCGCTCAGCAGCCCGCCGTGGAGCGGGGCCCACACCAGCGTGGCGAGTCCGTGTGCCTGGGCGGCGGGCAGTATCTCCAACTCGGGTTCCCGGGTGAGGAGGTTGTACGCGCACTGCTCCGAGACCAGCCCGACCATGCCACGCCCGCGTGCCGCGTGCTGTGCGTCGGCGATGTTCCACCCGGCGAAGTTCGACGACCCGACATAGCGCACCTTGCCCTGGGTGATCAGCTGGTCCATGGCCTGCCACACCACGTCCCAGCAGACGTCCGGATCGTAGAGGTGCATCTGGTAGAGGTCGATCCTGTCGGTGCCGAGACGGCGCAGGGACGCCTCGCAGCCCTGGACGATGTGGTGGGCCGACAGGCCACGGTCGTTGGGACCGTCGCCCGTCCGCTCGCCGACCTTGGTCGCGACGATGACGTCGTCACGGCGATGGGGCGAGCCGGCCAGCCACCGGCCGATCAGTTCCTCGGTGTATCCCCGGTGTACGCGCCACCCGTACATGTCGGCGGTGTCGATCATGTTCATACCGTGCGCCAGCGCGGAGTCGAGGATCCGGCGCGCCTCCGGCTCGTCGGTACGTCCGCCGAAATTCACGGTGCCGACCGCCAGCCTTCCGACCCGCAGTCCGGTGCGGCCGAAGGGGATCTGCCGGTTCACGCGCCGGTCACCGCCGTCACGGCCGGGTCCCGTCGCGAGCACGGGGCGACGGCGCGGCCGGCATGCTCGTCGACCCTGGACGTGCTCATGAGGCCTCCCGCGGTGCCGGTCGATGTCCGTTCGCCAGTGTCGGGCGGTTCCCCGGAGACCGCATCTCCCTGCGTGCACTGAACAGCCCCGCACGCGCGCCGGAGGAACGCGGGTAGCGGCCGCACGGCGGCGGCGGGCCGTGCCTCCCTGCGGCGGGAGGGGAAGGGTTCTCCTGGCCTCGGCATCGGACCTCGGCATCGGGCTTCGTCCCCGGAGACGCGGTGTGCTGCGTTCCGGCTGTCCTTCTCCGTCTCCCGGTCGGAACCGGGGTCCTCCGCAGCGCGCGGTGGGCGGCAATCGAGAAGATGCTCCCCACACGGCCGCCACCGGACAATCGAGCAACCGCAATTCGGCTGGTCGACGTGAGGAGCCCTCGTGGGTGACGGTACAACGCTCTGCCAGACATGCGAGGACGTCGCAGTCGTGGAGTTCCTGCCACTCGGCATGCAGCCCGCCTGTCTCTTCCTGGAAGACGCGACGGAAGCCGCGAACGAACAGGCCTGGCCGCTCGACCTCGGATTCTGTCCGCGGTGCAGCCTGGTTCAGATCATGGAACCGGTCAGCGAGCGCATCCTATTCTCGGGCGACTACCACCACATCGCCGGGCTGACCGGTGGGTACCGGGAGCACCTGCGGGGACTCGCGGACGAGCTGGCGAGGCTCCACGGCCCTGGCTCCGGATCGCGCGAACCCTCCGTCGTCGAGATCGGGAGCAACGACGGCAGTCTTCTCGACGAGCTGGCCGTACGCGGGTTCAAGGTCCTCGGGGTCGATCCCAACGGAGTGGAGTCACCCGGCGGATCACCAGTCGTCAAGGAGTACTTCAGCTCCGAGGTCGCGGCGCGGATGCTGTCGGACAGCGGTCCGGCGGACATGGTCGTCGCGCTCAACACGTTCGCCCACATCACGAACATGCACGACTTCCTGAGCGGAGTGCGTTCCGTACTGGGCGACAACGGTGTGTTCGTGTCCGAGTCCCACTACCTGCCCGACCTGCTCGAGTCCCTGCAGTACGATTTCGCCTACCACGAGCATTCGAGGTACTACTCCCTGACATCGCTCCAGGCCGCGTTCGAACCGCACGGACTCGAGGTGTTCCGCATCGAGCGGATTCCCACCCACGGGGGATCGATCCGCGTGCACGCCGGCTTCAAGGGCGTGCACGCCGAGCATGAGTCCGTCGCCGCCCTACGGGACTACGAGGACACTCTCGAACTCACGGACGCGACGGTCTACCGGCAGTTCGCCGCTCGTGTGGAGGATCACCGCGACCGCCTGCGGGACCTGCTGGGCGAGCTGACGCGCGATGGTGCGCGGATCGCGGCCGCCTCCTCGCCGGCACGGGCGGTCACCCTGCTGAACTACTGCTCGCTGGGGCCGGCGGAGATCGACTTCATCTCCGAGATCAGTCCGCGCAAGATTGGCAGGCTGTCCCCCGGCACCCACATTCCGATCGTCCATCAGGACCAGCTGTGCGGTCCCGGACAGCCGGAGTACGCCTTGCTGCTGTCGTGGCACATCGCCGACGAGCTGATCACCCGCCTGCGCCAGGAGGGGTTCACTGGAAAGTTCGTCGTCCCGCTCCCCGAGCCGCGGGTGATCAGCTGATGAACACCGTGACGAGCACCGAACGGACCGGGGTCGCGACCTTCCGCGGGAATCCGGTGACCTTGCTCGGTCCGGAGGTCGCTGTCGGCGACCGCGCGCCGGACTTCACCGTGCTGGGCCGCGACATGGCGCCGGTGCGCTTCGCCTCGCTGAGCGGCACCACGCGGGTGATCTCGGCGGTGCCGTCGCTGGAGACACCGGTCTGCGACCTGCAGACACGGCGCTTCAACGAGGCTGTGGCCGAACTCGGTGAGACATCCGTGCTGACTGTGTCGGTGGACCTGCCGCCGGCCCAGGCCCGCTGGTGCGGCGCGGCGGGGGTCGAGCACGTGCGGACCCTGTCCGACCACCGCGATCTCTCGTTCGGACTGGCCTACGGTGTGGTGATCAAGGAAATCCGCTTGCTGGCCCGCGCGGTGTTCGTGGTGGACGCCACGGACACGGTGGTCCACGCCGAGTACGTCCGGGAAGTCGGACAGCCCGCGGACCTCGACGCCGCGATCGACGCGGCCCGGAGAGCCGAGACCGCGCGCCGGTCCGCCGGTCGCTCCGCTTGACCGTCCGTTGCGGACAGTCGTCCTGACCAGGCCGCCGCCCACCCCTCCCCGTGCAGGGGCGGCGGCCCTCGCTCCGGCACACGCATCCGGACCGACGAGACGGCAAGTCCCCGGAACCGCGTCTTCCGCGGGTCCGGGGACTTGTGGCGTGCACCGGCCGGCGCGGTGAGGCTCCGCCTGCGACGGCGGGCCTCCGGCGAGGGAACGTGTTCGCGTTCCTGGCCGAGCATCGGGAGGCATTGTTGCCGCCACAGGTCCTGGCCACGGCGATCACGCTGCAGTCCCTGACGGGTTGTCGGACTTCGAGACGGTCCAAGAACTGCGCTGTGACCTGCGGTGGAAAGCGCGTGCGGGCTCGGCCTCCACGACATGGCCTTCGATCCGTCGCTGCTGGCCTGCTTCCGGCGCCGTCTGGCCCGCCCCACCCGGCCGAACCCGTGCCTTGGAAGCGGTGCGGGACGTCGTCAAGGCGGCCGGCGTCCTCAAGGGCAAGCACCGGCGGGCGCTGGATTCCACCGTGCTGGACGACGCGGTGGCAACCCAGGACACCGTCACCCAGATCATCTCCGCCATCCGGCGGATGATCCGCGAGGTCCCCGGCGCCCAGGAGACGGCCGCCGCGTGGTGCACGGCGCACGACTACACCGATCCGGGCAAACCGAAGATCGCCTGGAACGATGCGGCCGCCCGTGCCGCGCTGGTCGACGCGCTGGTCACCGATGCCCTGAACTTGCTCGGGTACCTGCCCGAACGCGAGCTCGGCGAAAAGGCCGCGAACGCTGTCGGCCTGCTGGCCCTGGTCGCCGGCCAGGACGTCGAGCCCGCCCAGGCGCCGACGGACGCGACGGACGCTGGCACTGCCGCCAGGCGCACGGTCGCCACCACATAAGGCAAGGGACCGCCCGGCCTCCGGCCGGACAGCCCCTCAACAAGATCTTCATCAGTCTTCTAGACGGCCCGAAGGCGCTCCCGCTCGGCCACAGCGCCGTAGTAGCGGGCGATCGTGCGGAAGGACTCCTTCGGCTCGGCCCGGTAGGGCGACAGGACGTCGAAGTAGTCGTCGCGGACCGACTTCGTGATCGTCATCGACGCGGTGTCCAGGTCGTACTTCGGGTCCGTGGAGTGCGGGTGCGTGGGATGGACCAGTTCGGTCACCGCGACGCTGTAGATGCCCAGCTCGTCGAACAGGCGCAGCGAATCCAGGTGGAAGTCCGCCTGGGCCTGCTCGTCCCGGACGAAGTCGGGGAACACCATGGGGGGGTCCACCGTGCGGTCGACGATGTCGAAGCCCAGCAGCCCCTTCTCGTGGGCGCCCTTGTACGTGAACGAGCCGTACTCGGAGATCATGACGGGCTTGCCCCACTTGCGGTACGAGTTGAGCTCCTCGACGTAGGCCTCCCGCGACGGGTGCGGGTAGTAGTACTCCACCAGGCCGATGTAGTCGACGAGCGACCAGTCGACGTCCTCGAAGGGACCGCCGGAGTAGGTGATCCCGCCCTGGAACGTCGCCCGCCCCACGGCCGCCGCCTTCGTGAGGAAGGCGTTGAGTTTGCGTGCGATGTCCTCGCGGTCGATGGGGCCGACCGGCTTCAGGAAGTGGTGGTCGGCGTCGGGGAAGGCGTTGCCCATGCGGTTGTGGTAGAACTCGCCGGGCATGATGCCCTCGGTCTGGATCGAGTGCGTGCATCCGATGCTGAGATGGATGTCCGCGCCCTGCGTGCGGAACGACTCGGCCAGCTCGCCGAAGACACCGATGAAGTCCAGCACGTCCTGCTGCGCACCGTCCATGAGCCGCGGCTGCAGCCACACGTGGAGGCCGCGGTCGACGGCGTAGGCCACCGCCGCCTCGACCCGGTCGAGTGCGGTGCCGTACACGGTCACCGAGTTGGCGTTGAGCCCGTCGGCCACCAGGTCGATCTCCGAGCGCATCAACTCGTCGCTCCACACCATGCGCGACAGGTCGCCCTGGCCGGTCTGGTGGTTCGAACCGACGTCGTAGGCGACCCCGCGGTAGTTCAGCCCGCTGCCGTTCGCCGCGAGTATCGCGCGGTCTTCGTTCGCCACAGTGATCTCCTTCTCCGCTGGTACCCGTCGCCTACGCGGCGTCGGGGAGTCGCTTGTCGGGCGGCTGGGGCGCCGTGGCGGGCACGTCGCCGGCCGGACTCGTCATACCGCGTGAGGCACGCAGGACGCGGGCCATCATCCGCGGTCTCATGAGCGCGGTCGGTGGGTCGATGAGACCGGCGACCCGCATGAAGCCCTTGGCCACCTCCGGGTCCTTCGAGGCCGCGTGCTGCACGCGGCCCACGTAGGCGTTGCCAATGGTGACCTTCGCCGTGCGCCTGCCCTCGACCCCCGGGAAGGCGAGGTCGCCGCCTGCGGAGACCTCCCACGGGTTGTCCACGACCTTGCCGAGCGCCCGGAGGTGGGTCCGAGCGTCGAACCGCGCCCCGCGAAGATGGCGGCGGAGCGTCATGGCTTCCCAGGCCGCCACGCTCATACCCTGGCCGTAGACGGGGTTGAAGCTGCACACGGCGTCGCCGAGCACGGTGAGGCCGTCCGGGAAGCGGCGCAACCGCTCGTAGTGGCGCCGCACGCTGGCCGGGAACCCGAAGGAAGTCGGGTCGTCGAGCGGCTCGGCGTCCTTGATGCCCTCGTACACGTCCGGCACGGACAGCGAACGGGCGAACTCCAGGAAACCCTCGGGGTCGGTCGGCGGGTGGTCGCCGAGGATGCCGGTCAGGGACACGATGCACCTGTCCTCGTCGGACAGGCCGAAGAACGCGCCGCGGGGATGGTCGGGGGAGGCGACCGGGTTGATCGACCACGTGTCCTCGAACGAGCCGGGGACCCGGCGGTAGAAGCGGGTCGTGTAGGCGAGCCCGATCCTCACCCGGCTCTCCGCAGGGCGCTCGTAGCCCATCTCCGCCAGCCACACCGGGGTCCGCGAGCCACGGCCGGTCGCGTCCACGACGAGGTCCGCGTCGAGAACCGCCTCCTCGTCGGCTCCGTCCCGCGGGCGCACCCGCGCTCCGACGACCCGGCCGTTGTCCGGGGTGGCCAGCAGACCGAGGATGTCGTGCCGCTCCAGGTAGGTGACGTTCGGCAGGGCGGCGACGCGGGTGCGGATCTCGTGTTCGAGTATCGGCCGGGTCGGGGTGACCGAGAGCAGTCCAGTCTTCGTGTACGGCAGTCGGCGGCCGTTGAAGTACCACCGCATCTCACCGAGATCGCCGACCGGGTAGCCCTTTCGCGACATGTCCTCGGTGAAACCGGGGAACAGCTCCTCGAGGATCAGGTGCCCGCGTGCGTGCAGGCCGTGGGCATGGCGGGTGTGCGGGGCGCCCTTGCGGGTGGTTGAGACGCCGAGCACGGTGTCCCGGTCCACCACCACGACATCGTGGTAGAACTCGGCGAGCACTCGAGCAGCCAGGCTCCCGGCGACGCTCCCGCCGAGAACGACGGCCCTGTTTCCGACGTGGTCGCGCATGCGCGCTCCTCCTGGTTGTGCCCCGCTCACTGCCGGGGTGACGGTTGGATCAGTAGCGGACGACAGCGCGGAACCGGACCTCTCCCTTGGCCACCCTGTCCACCGCCTCGGCGATCCGGTCCGCTTCGAAGACCTCGACGACCGGTCGCACCGCACCGGAGGCGACAAGCGCGAGCGCGTCCTCGAGGATGGGCGTGCCGTCGTGGGTGGCGCCGACGATGCTCTGTCCGAGCCCGAAGAACGGCAGCTGCGGTGGAAGGGTGAAGGCCTCGGCGGTGTCGATTCCGGCGAGCACCAGTCTCCCGCCGGGACGCAGACCGGCCATCGCGTCGGCCGTCGCGGCGTAGGAGCGCCCGGTGGCCAGCACGACGTCCGCGCCGCCTGCCGCGAGCAGACCGGCCCCGTCCGCAACGACCGAGGCAGCGCCGAGCTCCGCGGCGATGCCGTGCTTGTCCGGGGACGAGGTGATCGCCACCGTCTCGTGGCCGGCCGCGCGGGAGAACTGCAGGGCGAGATGTCCGAGGGCGCCGACGCCGAGCACCGCGACCCTCTCGTGCGGAAGGGCCCGTGCGGCGCGCAGGGCGCTGAGGGCCGCGTATCCGGCGCACAGCACCGGGGCAGCCTGCTCCGGGGCGACGCCGTCGGGGATGCGGACGGTCTCCTCTGCCCGCACGGCGAGGTATTCGGCGTGCCCGCCCTGCACGGTGAACCCGGTGGAGACCGGCGCCGCGCAGAGGAAGGCGGCCCGTGCGGACAGTGGCGCGCCGAGCGCGCAGTAGTCGCACTCGCCGCAGGTACCGCGTATCCAGGTGACGCCGACGAGGTCGCCGACCGACCGGCTCGTGACGCCCGAACCCAGCCCGACGACCTCACCGACCGGCTCGTGGCCGGGAATCGCCGGGCTGGTCGACGGGAACGGCAGGACTCCCCTGGCGGCCTGCACGTCGTTCCAGCACACTCCGCTGGCGAGCACCCGGATGAGCACCTCGCCAGGGCCGGGGGCGGGCGTAGGGACCTCGCGGACCTCCCAGGTGCCGCCCACCTCCGGGATCACGACTGCCTTCATCGAGGACCACCCTTGTCTGTCCTTGCACGTCCGGATCCGGCCGCCGGCGCGACCGCGTTGCCACGCTCGCACCCGCGCCCGCCGCGTCGCACCTTCGGACGTGCGGGATGGCCCGCGCCCCGGCCGAACCGCTCCGGGGACACCGGCCGCCGGGCGGAACGGGGACGCGTATCCGGCCTCCCCGCGTCACGGGAGGACGGTCGCCGCGGTCCGGTCATTCGGCGCCGCTGTCGGGCAGGGCTAGCCACCAGTCGCTGGCCCGCGCCCACTCGACGGTCTTGATCAACCCGTCCCGCAGGGAGGTCTCCGGCCGCCAGTCCAGGATCCGGCCCGCCTTGGCGTTGTCCGGTACGCGGCGTCCGAGGTCCTCGTACGACTTCCCGAGGGCGGTGGCGGTGTCGACGTCCAGGACGGACGTCGTGCCGGTGAGCTCGGCGATGAGGCCGACCACCGAGCCGATGGCCGTCTCGGTCATGCTGCCGATGTTGAACACCTCGCCGGTCGCGGCCGGTTCGTCCGCGGCGAGGATCGTGCCCGACACCGCGTCGTCGATGAACGTGAAGCAGCGGGTCTGCCGGCCCCGGTCGTACACCACCAGCGGGCGGTTGTTGAGGGCGCGGTGCACCGAGCGGCTGACGACGTACGCCGGACGCTGGCGCGGTCCGTAGACGTTGAAGTAGCGCACGATCGTCGCCGCTAGACCGTGCTGGCGCGCGAAGGCGAAGGTGAGGTGTTCGGCCAGCGCCTTGCTCGACGAATAGGACCACCGGTCGGACTCGGTGGAGCCCAGGACCCTGTCACCGCCCTCCGGCCACGGGACCGCCGGGTTCTTGCCGAAGACCTCGCTGGTGGAGGCGAGCACGACCTTCGCGTCCGCCCGCGTGGCGGCGCCGAGGACGTTGCGGGTGCCCGAGAAGTTGATGTCGATGACGTCGAGCGGGCGGGCCAGGTACTGGTCGACGCCGACCACCGCCGCGAGGTGGTAGATGACGTCCGTGCCGCGGGCGGCCCGTTCGAGGGCGGCTTCGTCGCGCAGGTCGCCCTCGGCCATCCGCACCCCGTCGGGCGGGCCGCCGTGCGGGGCCGCGACGTCGAACACGGTCACGTCGTCACCCTGGTCGCGCAGCCGTTCGACCAGGTGGTGGCCGACGAATCCGGTACCGCCGGTGACGAGGACGCGTTGCGCTGTGCGGCGGCTCATCGGCTCGACCCCGCCCCTCGGATGAGGAGTTCGCTCCGGGTTCCGAGCACGGACGGGCCTCGGCCGATACCGCGGTACACGTACCCGGCCGCGGTGAACTGCTCGATGCGCTCCTTCGGGTAGTACGCGCGGCCGTCGAACAGCACGCAGCCGTCCGCGACCGGAAGCGTCGCGTAGTCGATGCCGGCGAACTCGCGGTGCAGGGCGAGGACCGCCACACAGTCGGCGCCGAGGACCGCCTCCCCGACGGTGGGGCTGAGCCTGATCCCGAACATCGCCTCCGCTTCCTCCGTGTCGACCAGCGGATCGTGCAGCCGTACGGTCATGCCCGCCCGGGTGAGCGCCCGGACGGTGTCGAGCACCGGGGTCGCGCGGAGGTCGCCGGTGTCGTTCTTGAACGCGAGGCCGAGGACGGCCACCGTCGCGCCCGCGGCTTCCTTGCCCTGAGCCGCCAGTTCGTCGATCACCAGGCGCGCGGCGTACTCCGGCATGCCGGCGTTGACCTCCCGGCCGATCCTGGCCGTACGGATGTCCACGCCGAAGCGCCGCGCGGTGTTCCACACCATCCACGGGTCCTTCGTCAGGCACGATCCGCCTACACCGACGCTGGGGCGCAGGATGTTGATGTTCCCGGTGCCCTTCTGGATCGTGTTCGCCGCGGCGATGACGTCGAGCACGTCCACGCCGTAGACCGCGCAGAACTTGGCGAGCTCGTTGGCCAGCGCGATGTTCGCGTCGATCCACCAGTTGCTGGCGAGCTTGACGATCTCGGCGGCCTCCAGCGAGTCGCACGGGATCACCTCGACGCCCAGCGTCCGCTGCCAGAACGACGTGACGGCACGGACGCTGTCGTCCTCGTAACCGCCCGCCACGATCGGGAAGGTGAGCAGCTCCCCCAGCGCCGTCCCCTCGGCGAGCCGCTCCGGGGTGAACGCCAGCCCGAAGTCGACGCCCCCGGTGAGTCCGCCGCTCTCCAGCACCGGCAGCACGATCCCGCGGGTCGTACCCGGCGGCACCGTGCTCTTGACCACCACGAGCTGCCCGGGCCGCAGGTGTCCGGCCAGTGCCAGGGATGCCCCGCGCAGTTGCTCGTCGGCCAGCGACCCGTCGTCGCGGACCGGAGTGCCCACGGTGATCAGGACGACGTCGGCTGCCGCGGCCGCCGCGATGTCACCGGTGACCCGCAGACGGCCCGACGCCACACCGGCGAAGACCTTCTCGGCGAGTCCCGGCTCCTCGATCCGGAAGTGCCCGCGTCCGATCTCGTCGACGAGTGGGACGTCGGCGTCCACCGCGACGACGTCGAATCCGCGGTCGGCCAGGGTCGCCGCGATGCACGACCCGACGTACCCGAAGCCGATCACGGCGACCGTGAGTTGCCCGCTCTCAGGCAGGAATCGCATTCCCGTCTCCAATCCGGTGGTCCGGGAGCGGATCGAACCCGCCACCCTGGACAGCAGCCTGTGAACCCATCGTGGGGCGAGGGCGCGAGGTGTGCTTCTTCCTCCGTGCGGGCCGGGCGGCGGCGCCGCACCCCCGGCTCGGGAGCCGTGGGGGTGGCGCTGCCGGTGACGGCGGCGGCACGACGCTGCCCGGCGGGTGCATCATCGCCCACACCCGGATCGACCTCGTCGGCCGGATCGGCACCGCCATACTCAACGGCCTCCTACCGCCCGCCGGGACCGGTCCCGGCCCCGCGTGAAGAAACGAGCGATCAGCTCCAGGTACCGCGCCGTCGGCCGCACCACCGACCACCGAACCCACAGGACCACCGTCAACATCAAGGTCAACGCATTGCCAAGCCCGCCGGACGGCTAACCGAACGGCATTGCCATTAGGGGGCGACGTGGGCCGCGGAGGCGGTGTACCGGACCGGCAGGGCCTGCAGGCGGTGCACGAAGTAGCTCGGCTTCCACTCCAGACTCGACTCCGGCACCGCCAGTTCGATGTCCTGCAAGCGGTTCAGCAAGGTGGTGAAGAAGACGTCGCCCTCCAGCCGGGCCAGTGGCGCGCCGAGGCAGAAGTGGATGCCGTGGCTGAACGACAGGTGCGGCTTCTGCCGGTCGATGTCGAACTTGGCCGGCTCGGGGAACTCGCGGACGTCGTAGTTCGTCGCCGGCAACGAGATCACCACGTGCTCGCCCGGCTCGACCACGACGTCGCCGATCGTGACGGTGTCCTTCGCGAAGTGATAGGCCACGGTCACCACCGGCGGGTCGATCCGCAGCATCTCCTCGACCGCTTGGGGGATCAGCGACGGGTCCGCGCGCAGCCGGGCGGTCTGCTCGGGGTTGCGTATCAGGGCAAGCAGGCCGTTGGCGATCATGTTCACGGCGGTCTCCACCGAGCCGGTCAGCATCAGAAAGATGTTCGCCCGCAGTTCGATGTCCGACAGCGTGGCGTTGTCCTCCTGCCCGTGCAAGATCGCGGAGATCATGTCGTCCCCGTCCCCGTCACTGTCGAACTGACGGTGCTTGATCAGTTCACCGAGGTACCGGTCGAAGTACTTGCCCGCCTGGGCCAGCTCCTTCTCGTCGGAACTCACCGAGAGGCCGGTCACGACGCCGCAGTAGTACCGGAATTCCTCCCGGTCGGACATCGGCACGCCGAACCAGTCGCAGATGACCGAGTTCGGCAGCGGGACCGCGAGCGACTCGATGACCTCGGTCTCGCCCGCGGACGCGATCGCGTCGATCAGCTCGTCGGTGATCCGCTGGACCTTGGGCCGCAGGTTCTCGAGGTACCGCGGAGTGAAGGCCTGGGAGACGAGCTTTTTCATTCTGGTGTGCCGCGGTCGGTCGTTGAAGACCATCGAGTGGCGGAAGAACTCGTCGTTGTACAGGGCGAGGTACTTCTGCAGACTCCCGCCTGCGTGCACGTTGCTGCGCGCCAGGCGCGGGTCCGACAGGGCGCGGCGAGCTTCCTTGTACCCGGTCACCAGCCAGCCGGGCATGCCGTCGGGCAGCAGTACCTTGTGCACCGGCTTGTCGCTGCCGACCCTCTCGAGCAGAGCCACCGGGTCGGTCAGTTCGGTCGCGGCCAGCGCGATCGGGTCGCCGTCTCGCTCAGACATCGTTCTCTCCTCAGGACTAAGTCTTCATATCGGGTATCAGGTGACCGGCTCGCCCGGACGTCCTAGCGGGACAGGTCCGGCACGGTCCACCCGTCGAGGTCGTACTCGGCGAGGCACTTGTCTACGAAGCCGCGGTAGTCGTCCATCTGCCCGGACGCGAGCTGACTGAACAGCAGTTCGATCCGAGTGTTCTCGTGGTTGCCCGCGTAGTTGCGCTCGTACAGCTCGTGCCGTCCCGCGAACTCCGTGCCGACCGAGTCCCACAGGAGTTTCATGACCTTGGAGCGCGTCACGGCGTCTATCCCGTTGGAGCCGCGCAGGTACGTGTCGAGGTAGCCGCGGATGTTCGGGTTCGCGAAGTCGTCCGCGCTGGAGTTGACGTAGATCAGCGCGCTCGCCACATCCTGCAGCACGATCTCCCGCACCCGCGGGTACCCGATCTGGGTGAACCACCGGTACGCCTGGCTGTACTGCGGGTTGGGCAGCAGCGCCCCGTTGCGCCAGGGCACCGGGTTGCGCGCCGCCGCGTCCGACAGGCCCCAGAAGAGGTTCCGCCAGGCGAGGACCTCACCGACCCTGGTCTGCACTCCGCGGAAGTCCTCGGTGCCGGTGATCTCCAGCGCCTTGGACAGCAGGCCGGCTATGAACTCGAGCTTCACCGCGAGACGCGTGCAGCCCTGGAACGTCGAGCGCTCGATGAAGCCCGACTCGCCCGTGAACGTCTGGGCCTTGCCAAGATCGCCGTAGACGAACACGTTCTCCCACGGGATCAGCACGTTGTCGAGGATCAGGATCGTGTCGTTCTCGTCCAGCCGTGAGGAGAGCGGGTAGTCGAAAGGCGAGCCCGTCGCCGACGCCTGCTTCGTGTAGGACGGACGACAGATGAGTTTCATCCCCTTGGCGTCCATGGGGATCGTGGCCACCAGGGCGAACTCTCGCTTCTTGACGGGGAGCCCGTAGTGGGCGATGAAGTTGTAGTGAGTGAGGGCCGACCCGGTCGCGACCACCTTGGCCCCGCTCACGACCAGGCCGGCGTCGGTCTCCTTGCGCACGTGGACGAAGACGTCCCTGACCTGGTCGGGCGGGAGCTTGCGGTCCACCGGCGGATTGACCAGCGCGTGGTTCCAGTAGAGGACCTTCTCCTGCGACTCGCGGTACCAGCGGCGCGCGTTGTCGTCGAACGGCTTGTAGAACTCGGCGTTCGCCCCGAGCGTGCCGAGGAACGACGCCTTGTAGTCGGGGCTGCGGCCCATCCAGCCGTAGCCGATCCGCGCCCACTCGGCGATCGCCCGCTGATCGGCGACCATGTCCTCGACGCTGTGCGGCGTACGGAAGAACCGGTGCGTGTAGCCGTCGCTGCCGGTGTCGGTGGGCGCGGTCAGCACGTCCTTCGTCGCCGGGTCGTGCAGGGCGTCGTAGAGGCGCGCGGTCATGCGGATCGGGTTGCGGAACGCCACGTGCTCGGTGACGTCCTTGACCCGCTCGCCGTAGATGTAGATCTCGCGGCTGTCACGCAGGCTCTCGATGTACTCGTCGCCGGTCAGCGGGCGGGTGCGCCTGCGCTCCCCGGCCGCGGCGCCGCCGGGTCCGTCAGCGCTGCTGCGGTCGCATGCATCGTCGTCCATGGCTCAGATCTTCCGGGCGAGCGTCACGCCGTCGGCGAAGGGCAGCATCACGGTCTCGAACCGCTCGTCCACGGCGAGCTTCGCGTTGACCTCGCGCAGCGTCTCGGCCGCGTAGCGCCGCAGGTCGTCCTCGACCTCCTCCGGTGCGAAGACCGTGCCGTTCAGCAGGACGTTGTCCAGGATCAGCAGGCCTCCGGAGCGCAGCAGTCGGGCGGCCGTCGCCACGTAGTGCGGGTAGGACAACTTGTCCGCGTCCACGAAGACCATGTCGGCCTCGCCGTCCCGGACGAGTTTGGGCAGTGTCTTGCGCGCGGGTCCGAGCACGAACTGGATGCAGTCGGCGACCCCGGCCGCTTCCCAGTGTTTGCGGGCGATGTGGATCCAGTCCTCGGTCACGTCGCAGGTGTAGACCCGCCCGCCCGGCGCGAGGCCCCGGGCGAAGCACATGGCCGACAGGCCGGTGAACGTACCGATGTCGATGACCGTGCGCGGCGCCATCGTCTTGGCGAGCGTGGTGAGGAATCCGGCCTGTTCCACCGGGGTCAGCATCTCGTACAGATCGCCGAGTTCCTGGGTGTCGTTGATCACCGCCGTGACGACCCGGTCCGGTTGCGTGCACGAGGAGACGATGTAGTTGCTGGCGTGCTCGTCGACCCGGAACGTACTCATGCGGCCTCCCACAGTGCTGGTCGAATGTCCGTCCGCCAGTCTCGGGCGGGGCCGCGTGGGGCCGCATCTCTTTGCGTGCACTGAACGGGCCTGTCCGCGCGGAGGAGGGGACGGGTGGCCGGCGGGCTCCTTCCGGGCGGCCGTGTCTTCCGGGATGCTCCGGGTTCCCTGGTACGCACGCGGAGAGATGCGGGGGCGGGACGGACGGTCCGAGAATCGAGAAGTTCGCTTGCCCGTGCGGAAGGTGGTGGGACCCTGCCGCCGATTGGAGGACGCTCATGCGTGTCCTGTTCACCATTTACCCGAACTCCTACGCTCACCTGTACCCGGTGGTGCCGCTGGCGTGGGCCCTGCAGAGCGCCGGCCACGAGGTGCGGATCGCGACCCACCACAGCGCCGCGGAGATGATTCTGGGTACGGGTATCACCCCCGTTCCCCTCGGCAACCCGGAGCAGGTGCCCGTCCGGCTCACCGAGGACTGCAGCCAGCCCTCGCACCCTGACCTGGTGCTGAAGTACGCCGACGCGATGGGGCTGTCCGAGGAGGACCGTGAGCACTGGATCGTGTTCTTCCAGTACCTGCTGAACCCGATATCGGACTACGTGCGGGTGGACCGCGACGAGGCGAGCGACCTCGTCGACTTCGCCAGGACCTGGAAGCCCGACCTGATCCTCTGGGACCCAACCCACCCAGCCGGAGGAGTCGCGGGCAAGGTGTCAGGCGCCGCCCACGCACGTCTGCTGATCAGCCAGGACCAGTTCGGCTGGTCCCTCGACCGCCTGGCAGAGAACGCGGACGCGCTGCGCGCCGCAGGCCTGGACGAGAACCCTCTCGCGACCCTGCTGGCGCCGCTGGCTGAGAAGTACGGGCTTGAGGTCGACCGGGAACTGCTCGTCGGACAGTGGACGGTCGATCCCATGCTGGAGGACTTCCGGCTGCCCACGACCACGAAGAAGCTGCCGATGCGGCAGGTGCCGTACGTGGACCCGCAGGTGTCGTCGGGCTGGCTGCACGAGCGCCCCGAGCAGACCCGTTGCGACTGCTGCGGCCGGCGGGGTACGCGCCGGGTGGCGCTGTCGCTCGGCGAGTCGACACGCAGGTTCGTTCCCGGTGACTGGGACCGCGCGCCGAAGATCCTCAAGGCGTGCGAGGGTCTCGACGACCTCGAGTTCATCGCCACGCTCGACAAGATGCAGCTGGCCGACGTTGAGAAGATACCGGGCAACGTGCGCACCTTCGACTGGGTGCCGCTGCCCGCGCTGATGCCGACGTGTTCGACCCTGATCCACCACGGCGGCAACGGCACCTACGCCTCGGCGGTCGCCTTCCAGGTACCGCAGCTCGTCTGCGACATCAAGGGCGAGTCGGTCCTGCTGAAACTGGTCGAGAACGAACCGGACCAGCTGCGCACCGGCACGTACCGCAACGGCTACGAGGCGGGCGTCCGCGAGGAGACGGAGTCGGCCGGCTTCCACTGGGAGCTGCCGGCCAAGAAGATCGAGGCGACCCCGGTGTCGGACTTCGTCATCTCCAAGGGCGTCGGCGACCGGCTCGACCACCGCGCGCAGAGTGTCGAGGAGATACGCGAGCTGATCTGGCGCACCGCCCACGATCCGGCCCGCCACCATGCGGCGGTCGACCTGCGCAACGAGTGGCTCGCGATGCCCAGTCCGAGCGACATCATCCCGGACCTCGAGAAGTTCGTCGTCCAGAACCGCCGACTCTGAACACCGCCCCCGCACCCACCCCACGTCGCGAAGCGACCCATCTGGAGGCACTGTGCCGACCACGAAAATACCGGAGCGGGAAGAACTCGTAGCCCGCGTCGCCGCGTTGGTCCCGCTGCTGCGGGCGAGCTCCGCCCGCGCGGACGAGGAGCGGCGGCTGTCGCCGGAGGTGATCGAGGCCCTCACCGACGCCGGTGTGTTCCGTATGCGCGTGCCGGCCCGCTACGGCGGCTACGAGTCGGATACCCGCACACTCGTCGACGTCACCACGGAACTCGGCCGCGGCGACGGCTCCGCCGCCTGGGTGGCGCAGGTCTGCTCCATCCCGGGCTGGATGGTCGGCATGTTCCCGGACTCTGTACAGGACGAGGTGTTCACCACGCCCGACACGAGGGTGTGCGGCACGCTGAGCCCGTCGGCGGTCGCCGAGCCGGCTCCCGGCGGCATCGTCGTCAACGGCAGATGGGGATTCATCTCAGGTGCCCACCACGCCCAGTGGCAGGTGATCATCTCGGTCCTCTTCCCCCGGGACGGTGAGCCGTACCCGGTGATGGCCCTGGTGCCGATGTCGGACCTGGCAACCGTCGACGACTGGTACGCCAACGGCCTGAAGGGCAGCGGCAGCATCACGACGATCGCCGACGGCCTGTTCGTCCCCGCGGACCGCGTCGTGCCGCTGCCCGCGGTACTGGAGGGCAGGTCCTCCTCGGTGACCAGCGCACTGATCCCCATGTACCGGACACCTCTGCTGCCGGTCGCCACCGCGTCGACGGTGGGCACGCTGGTCGGTCTCGCCAGGGCGGGGCAGGAGGCCTTCCTGGAGCGCCTGCCCGGCCGCAAGATCACCTACACCGGCTACGAGAGCCAGCACTCCGCGCCGGTCACCCACCTGCAGGTCGCCGAAGCGGCGCAGAAGATCGATCAGGCGAGGTTCCACGCGGTCCGCCTCGCCGCGACGGTGGACGCCAAGGCCGCCGACAGCACTCCGTGGAAACTGGAGGAACGCGCGCGGGCCCGTGCCGACGTCGGCACGGTCTGCGCCCTCGCCCAGTCGGCCGTGGAGACCTTCGCGGCCGCCAGCGGCGGGTCGTCGGTGTACCGGGACGTGCCGATCCAGCGGATCGCCAACGATCTGCGTGCCGCGGCGCTGCACGCCCTGATCAATCCGGCCACCAACGCCGAGCTCTACGGCCGGGTGCTCTGCGGCCTGGAACCGGACACGCCCTACATCTGACGGCGGTCCGCGCCGTCACGACGGCCGTCGGCCGACCACCATTCGCAACAGGACTCCGCAATACGGAAGTTGTCGCGCCGTTTGGAGCCTGGGAGGATCACGCCAGTGCACTGCCAGTTTCCCTGCGGGCACCGCACGCAGTACAGCAATGGTCCGAATTTCGAATGGCTGGTGCCATTTGGTTAGGAGAAAAAATGACCGTCACAGGCGTAGCGCCACCCAGCGCCGGACGGCGGCAGTGGTGGGCGCTGGTCGTGCTCGCGCTGCCCACCTTCATGGCGGCTATGGACATCACCGCCCTCTTCCTGGCACTGCCGCACATCTCCGCGGACCTTCACACGTCCAACACGCAGGAGTTGTGGATCACCGACGTCTACGGATTCCTCATCGCGGGTTTCCTGGTCACTATGGGCACGCTCGGCGACCGCGTCGGCAGGCGCAGGGTCCTGCTGGTCGGAGCGACGGCCTTCGGCATACTGTCGGTGGTCGCCGCCTACTCGACGAGCCCGGAGATGCTGATCGTCGTCCGTGCCCTGCTGGGCATCGCCGGCGCCACGATCATGCCGTCGACGCTGGCGTTCATCATGACGATGTTCCAGAACCCCAAGCAGATGAGCGCGGCGATCGGGGTCTGGGCGACCTCGATGCTCGCCGGGATCGCCATCGGCCCGGCCATCGGCGGTCTGCTGCTCGGCGCCTTCTGGTGGGGCTCGGTGTTCCTGGTCGCCGTGCCCGTCATGGCCGTCCTGCTCATCGCCGGCCCGAAGCTGCTTCCGGACATCAAGAACCCCATGGCGGGCAAGCTGGACCTGCTGAGCGTGCTTCTGTCCCTGCTCACGATCCTGCCGGTGATCTACGGCCTCAAGGAGACGGTGAGCCACGGCTGGTCGCCCGTTCCGGTCGTCGTGTTCGTGCTCGGCCTGGCGTGCGGCGTCGCATTCGTCATGCGACAGCGCCGGCTGGAGAACCCGCTGCTCGACCTGAGTCTGTTCGCCATCCGCACCGTCAGTGGCGGATTGGTGCTCGGACTGCTGTTCGCCATGATCCAGGGTGGAATGGGCCTGCTGATCACCCAGTTCCTGCAGATCGTCGGGGGCTACTCGGCGCTGGAGACCGCGTTGTGGCTGCTGATCCCCTCCGGCGTGATGATCGTCGGGATCCAGCTGACCACTCCGATCAGCCAGAAGGTACGGCCGGGTGTGATCCTGATGACCGGTCTCGTCATCGCGTCGATCGGCATGTTCCTCCTGACCCAGGTGGAGGTCGTCGGCGGCACGACGATGCTGATCATCGGCTCCAGCATCATCTACCTCGGTGGAAGCCCGATCGGTGTCCTGGTCAACCAGGTCGTCATGGGTGCCGCTCCGCCCGAGCGCATGGGATCGGCCGCGTCACTGCAGTCGACCGGCGGTGAACTGGGCGTCGCACTGGGCATCGCCACCATGGGCACCATCGCCACCGGGTTCTACACCAACTCGCTGACTCTGCCCGACGACGTGCCCGCCGAGGCAGCGGACGGGGCACGGGAGAGCATCGCCAGTGCGGCCGCGGAGGCGGGCCAGCAGCCCCCGGAGGTGGCGGGCGACATCCTCACCGCCGCACAGAGCGCCTTCACCACCGCGCTGAACTCCACCGCCGCGATCTGCACCCTCGCGTTCCTCGCCCTCGCGGTGCTCGCGTACGCCACGATTCGGCACATCCCGGCACTGGCACCGCCGCCCGCACCGCCGACCGACGACACGGCGGCCGACGCGGACGAGAAGGCCGACGCGAGCACCTGACCCACGGGCATCGAGCCCCGCGACCCCGAGACAGGCAGGCCGGATCCCGCGAGCGCGGGGTCCGGCCCGCCGTGTCTCCGGTACCGGCCAGGGGCCGCACGGCCCGGTTCCGTGCGGCCGGGGCCGCGCCGCCGACGTCCGCAACGGTGGTGACCGAGCGCCGATCCGGGTGCTCCGGCAGTACGGCGGCAGCCCCGGCCGGAACCCGGACCTGACCGAATGCACCCGCCGGGCTGCCCCGGCGGCCTCCCGGCCGGTCCACCGAACCCGGCGGAGGCGAGGACCGTCCCCGCGACGCCTGGTGGATCACCGCCCGGCGTCCGGTGCGGTACGCCCCGAGAGGGAGGGAGGGACGTCCGCCTCCCGGTCGTGTCCCGGCGCTCCGGGACGCGGCGAGATGCCGTGGCTGTCGCCGTGCGCCCGCCGGGCGCCGCGGGTCGGCCCCCAGTCCGCAACTCAAGAGATGTCCCCGCCCTCATGGAGGAGCGACTCTCTTCCAGAGGTGTTCGATAGGTCCGCTTGTATCTCGTCGATGTGGAGGTTGTGATGACTGTTGTGGGTTCCGAACTGGATGCCTATTACGGCGCGTTCACCAGTGAGCGTGAGAAGGAGGCCCTGGCGGTTCCGCTGCGCCTGGTCGCCGCGTGGTCGAGGAACGACGCGGACGGAGTGGCCGATCAGTTCACCGAGGACGGCATCCTGATCCTGCCCGGTGACGTGCTCAAGAAGGGCCGGGAGGAGATCCGCTCCTTCATGGCGGCCGCCTACTCCGGACCGTTCAAGGGAACGGGCGTGACGGGCCAGCCCGTCGACGTGCGGTTCGTCAGCGACGACGTCGCCCTGCTGCGTACACACGGCGGCATTCTGGCGCCGGGAGAGAACGAGATCGCCCCCGAGCTCGCGGTGCGCTCGACATGGGTGCTCGTCAAGCGGGACAGCGAGTGGAAGCTGGCCGGCTACCAGAACAGCCCACGCGGCGCGGGCGCGACGCTGCGCTGGTGACGACCCGAACCCCCACCCCACAACCCACACCCACAACCAGGGAGAACACACATGTCCACCGCAGTCCCCACATGGGGCAACGCCTCAGAGCTGCTCGCCGCCGACGGTGTCGAGGAGGACCACTCGTACTACCGGGAGTTCACCCGCGAGGACGAGAAGGCGGTGCTCTCCGTAGCAGTGCGGATACAGGCCGCCTGGGCGGCCAACGACGCGGACGCGTTCGCTGACCTGTTCGCCGGGAACGGCAGCCTGCTTATGCAGGACGAGCAGCTGACGAGCCGCGAGCAGATCCGCTCCTTCATGGCCGCGGGTTTCGCCGGCCCGTACAAGGGGGCCAGGGTGAGCGGCGGCCCGATCCTGGTGACCTTCCTCAGCGATGACGCCGCCATGGTGATCACCGAGGGAGGGATCATCCCGGCCGGCGGAACGGCTGTCTCCCCCGAGCGGGAGATCCGGGCGATGTGGGTGATCGTCAGGGAGGCCGACGGCACACCCCGGCTGCTGTCCCACCAGAGCAGCCCGGTCAAGGGCTGAGTTACACCCGTTCTGTCGATGTGGAGGTTGTGATGACTGTTGTGGGTTCCGAACTGGATGCCTATTACGGCGCGTTCACCAGTGAGCGTGAGAAGGAGGCCCTGGCGGTTCCGCTGCGCCTGGTCGCCGCGTGGTCGAGGAACGACGCGGACGGAGTGGCCGATCAGTTCACCGAGGACGGCATCCTGATCCTGCCCGGTGACGTGCTCAAGAAGGGCCGGGAGGAGATCCGCTCCTTCATGGCGGCCGCCTACTCCGGACCGTTCAAGGGAACGGGCGTGACGGGCCAGCCCGTCGACGTGCGGTTCGTCAGCGACGACGTCGCCCTGCTGCGTACACACGGCGGCATTCTGGCGCCGGGAGAGAACGAGATCGCCCCCGAGCTCGCGGTGCGCTCGACATGGGTGCTCGTCAAGCGGGACAGCGAGTGGAAGCTGGCCGGCTACCAGAACAGCCCACGCGGCGCGGGCGCGACGCTGCGCTGGTGACGACCCGAACCCCCACCCCACAACCCACACCCACAACCAGGGAGAACACACATGTCCACGAAGGCGACGACTCTGGTCGACCAGGCCAAGCAGTGGGCCAGCAACTACGGTTCGTTCTCCAACGGCGAGGAGGGCGCCGCGTACACCGCGCCCCTCCGTGTCCGGGCGGCGTGGGAGTCCCAGGACGCCGACGCGGTCGCCGGTATGTTCACGGAGAACGGCAGCCTGCTCCTGGGTGACGAGCAGCTCACGAGCCGTGAACAGATCAGGGAGCACCTGAGGGAGGCCTTCCGGGAGCAGTACCGCGGTACACGGATCCCCGAGGAGCCGCTGGAGGTCAAGATGCTCGCCCCGGACGTCGCGCTCGCCGTCACACAGGGCGGGCAGGTCGCCGAGTCGGCCGAGACCTGGGCTCCCGAGGCCGAGTACCGGGCGATGTGGGTCCTCGTCAAGCGGGACGGCGACTGGCAGGTCAGCTGCCGCCAGACGAGCCCGCTCAAGAGCTGACCGGGGTCAGGAAGCCCGCCCCCCCCTGAGCGCGTCCGGCGTGGCGGAGCTGCCCCCGTCTGGGCGCGCCTGACGCTCTCGCGGACGGGGCCCGCCCACGCGTCGTCTCCGCTTCCCCGCGCCGGCGCCGTCCTGCGGCCCGACACCGGACCGCGACGTCCGGGGCGGCGCGCGCGTCACCGGCGGACCTTCGAGGTCCCGGACGGCACCGCATCTCATCGGCCGCGATGTCCGCAGGCCGGCCGTTCCGGCCAGAGGACGGCCCGTGACACCGATTTCACGGTTCCCGTCCGAGCAGGGGCGCGCCGTCCCCGCACCGCCGCGGGGTGCCGCCGGTCCTGAGCGAGGAGGATCGGCATCATCCCGGCGCGGTCCGCGGACCGCGCCGGAGGTGCGCGATCACCTCACCGAGCGGTCGGCCCCGGTGAGGCGCTGGCCATCGGAACCCCCGGATGCCCGGGTCCGCAGGGTCAGCGGACCCGGTCGTAGACGAGAGCCATGGCGCCGTACTCGCCGGCGGCCTGGCTGACAAGCTCCCACTGTCCCTCGGGCAAGCCGTCGTCGAAGAGGCGCGGCCCGCCGCCGAGGAAGACGGGGAAGACCGTGAGTGCCAGCCGGTCGACGCGGTCGGCAGCCAGCAGGGCCTTGATGACGCTCGCGCTGGAGAGCACGAGGATGTCGCCGCCCTCGGCGGCCTTGAGGTCGGCGGCCACCTCGGTGGTCGGCTTGTCGACGACTGTCGTCCGCTCCCAGGGCGCGTCGCCGAGGGTCGAGGAGAGGACCACCTTGTCTGTGTCGACGAGCCACTTGGCAAAGGCCTTGTCACGCGGGTCGGCGTCCTCCGTGTCGAGGACCGTGGGCCAGAAACTCAGGAACCCCTCGGCGTTGACCCGCCCGAGCAGGGCCGTCGTCGCCTGCTCGTGGAGGCTGGTCATGAGGTCGCGGGCGACGTCGGTGTGCGCGTACGGCATGACCCAGCCCATGTCCTGCGGGTCGTCCGGCTTGGCGTAGCGGCCGTCGAGGGAGAGGCTCATGTTGGTGATGACCCTGCGGCCGGTGCTCTGCTCTGTCATTTCGTGCTCCTTGCGTTGGTGTCGTGCCCGGTGCCGTGCGAGTCGAGGATGTGGCCTAAACCGATGTCTGGATGTCTGCGACGGTGTCCGCGGACTCGACCGGGCTGTCGACGACCCGGTGTCGCACGTTCCTCCGCCCCGGGAAGTGCAGGGGCGCGGCAGAACCGGCGGACAGGAGCGGAGACCGCCCCGGTTGTGAGCTCACCGCCGATGGTCGGCGTCCAGGTCGGGGCATCCAGAACTGACCGCGTCCGAGGCCGGGCACCTTGAACGTACCAACGGCTCGGTAAGCTCCGGCCATCCGCGCACGGCGATCACCCCATCGTGCGAACCCCGGAAGCAGCGGGTCGACAAGCACGACCGAATAGGGCAAGTGCGTTCGAGGGCGCTGTGTCGCCGTCCCGAGAGGGGTCCGGTACCCGGTGGAGCCGGCTGGCCATGTCGCCCCCGCACCGCTTCCCGTCGCCCTTCGGGGAGTGTGCTCGCAGTCGGCGAAATGATGCGCGGGAGGCGTGAAGTGTCTCGTGCGCACCGGTCCGACCGCGCACCGGTCGGCGGTCGGGGTCGGTTCCGGTCAGCGGTGGCGGACCGGGAGGCCCGGTCAGCGGTGCCGTCCGGAGCTGACGAACCGTCCTCCGGCGAGGCATGCGTCCACAGGCAGGACGGAGCCGGGGACGTCTCCGGACGCCGGTGGGGTGGGGGCTCGGGCACGAGGGGAGCGGACGGGCCGGGAGCGGGGCGGGTGGTCCGTGAGGGTGCTCGCGCGGCCTACGCGATGCGGGAGATCGTGAACGCGATTTTCTGCCAGGGTCGGAACGGCTGCCAGTGGGCCTACCACCCCACGATCTGCCGCCAAAGAGTGCGACGTACTACTACTTCGCCGCGTGGCGCGACGACGGGACCGACCAGGTCATCCATGGACTGCTGCGCTGCCGGGTCCGTGAGAAGGCCCGCCGATTGGACCCCGACCCTGGTGGTGCTGGACACGCAGCAACTTGCAGCCGGACGAGTGGTCTTCAGCAGCGGAGATGAGGATTCGCTGAAGCATTACCAGAGTCGTGACAACGAAGATTTCCGATGCTTCGCGGGATGAGTCTTGGGAGGTGGGTCGACTCTGCTGCGCAATTCGTGGGGGTCATGCGGTGAGTCGGTAGGCGAGGCGTTCGAGGCGGCTGGTGCGGGTGCGGCGGGGGCTGTCGGTCCAGTGGGCATCGAGTCTGATCACGTTGAGTGCGGTGGCGGAGAAGGCGTGCTGGAGGCGGACTTTCGGCAGGCCGCGGTAGCGGGCCCGGCGGATACCGGTGACATCGAGGGCCTGGTGCACTGCTTCTGGAAGGGGCAGTCGCGGCAGGTCAGGACGCTGAAGGTGATCACGATGAGACCCAATAGGGCATAAGCGGCAATTCGGCTACATCGGCCGCCCTCTCACAGCCCTTTCGGCTCGCGGACCTCGACCACGAGGCTGTTCTCGTTCCACTCCTCGCCCCGCGAGCGCAGGCGGAGTTGTTCCTCCTCGGTGTGCTCGACGCGTCTCATGGCCACGCGCAGCAGGGGCGGCGCCATCACGGAGGTCGCCACGGCGACGAGGACCACGATGGTGTAGGTGGTGGTGTCCAGGATCCCCAGCCGCAGGCCGACCATCGCGACGATGACCTCGATCACTCCGCGGGCGTTCATCCCGGCGCCGAGCGCCAGCGCCTCCCACTTGCTCATCCGGCTCAGCCGGGCTCCGATGTAGGCCCCGGCGAACTTGCCGACGACCGCGACGACGAGTACCGCCAGGGCAGCCGCCAGCACCTCGAGCCGGGCCAGCGCCCTGAGGTCGACCCGCAGTCCGGCGGTGGCGAAGAACAGCGGAGCCAGTACCCCGACGACGACGGTACGGAGCGAGCTCGTGTGCTCCGGGGTGAACTCCTTGGAGGAGCCGATGAGGAGGCCGCAGAGGAAGGCCCCGAAGACGGCTTCCAGTTCGAGGGACTGGGTACCGGCGGCGGCGAGCAGGATCAGCACGGAGACCATCGCGACAACTCGCTCCGGGGAGCCGGTGTGCCACCGGAGAGCCGTCCGGATGAGGGGACGCCCGATCAGCACCGCCACGAGCAGGACGAGCAGCATGCGCACCAGCGTGAGCGCGATGTCAGCCCCACCGAGACCGCCGACGGCCATCGCGGAGACGATCGACAGCATGAACCATCCGAAGGCATCGTCGATCATGCCGGCGATGAGCATCAGCTGGCCCACGTTTCGGTGGATGAGGTTCATGTCCATGAGCGTCTTGGCGATGACAGGGATCGCGCTGACGCACATGGCGACGCCCAGGAAGAGCGCGAAGACCGTCGTGCCGGACCCGCCGGGGGAGAGGATCCCCGCCAGCGGATAGCCCACGGCGATGCCGAGCCCGAGGGGGATGATCAGCCCTGACAGGCTGATCTGCACGGCCGTACGGCCGCGGCGGCGCATCATGCCGAGGTCGACCTCGGCTCCGGTGAGGCCCACCAGGAGCAGGACGGCGATCTGCCCGACGGCGTCGAGCATGTGGGTCTGCGCCGGATCGGCCGGCAGCAGCCAGCCGGAGAGACCCGGCGCCAGCCACCCCATCAGCGACGGCCCCACGAGGACGCCCGCGGTCAGCTCTCCCACGATCGGAGGCATCCCCACGCGCCCCGCCAGGCGGCCCATCACGATGGCGAGGAAGAGGAGCGTGCACACCTGGAGCAGGAAGATGAGCAGCGAGTGGGAATCGATGGACGGCACCGGAGCTACCAGCACGAGAACTCCTCAGGAATGTGTCCGGCCATCGGTCGGTGTCGAGCGAGCCGACGGGTCCGGAGAATCGGCTCTCTTCGAAGCGGGTCGAGGGCGCGGACGGCAGGCCGCGTTCCGGGCGGGCGACGGCATCCTCGGATCAGGGGCGCGGCCGGACGGAGCATGAGACAGGCGCCGGGCCGGACGGCGTGGGCAGGCGGCCGGACGTGCCGACGGCGTACGGCGCGGGCGGACACGTCCCCGCCCGCGCGTCGCCGGGACCTTCGCCTCGGCGTCGAGGGCGGCAGGGTGGTCCGGCCGGCCGGCGTCCCCCGGTGGCCTCCGGCCGCCGGACGGGGCTTCGGCGGGTGCTGGGGGCGCCGGAACCGTTCTGAAGCCGTGCCTCAGGCAACGGTCATCTCGATCCGCGCATGGTCACCGATCATGAGGCGGTGGCCGGGATCGCCCTGCTCGCCGGGGCCGACCGTGGCGAACCGGCCGACTAGGGAACCGTGCAGACGACGGGGCGTGCGGATGCTGGCGCCTTGGAGCACGACCGAGTCGAGCAGGTAGGTGTCGCGCACCACGCAGTCGCGTCCGATGGAGGTGCCCGGCCCGATCCAGCTGTCCTCGATGAGCGTGCCCTCCCCGATGATCGCCGGCCCTTCGATGCGGGAGCGGACGACCCGGGCGCCGGGTTCGATGACTACCTGACCACACAGTTCGCTGACCGGATCGACCTCGCCCCTGACGTCGGTGGTCAGCTCGCCGAGCAGCCACCGGTTGCACTGGAGGACGTCGACGGCCTGGCCGACGTCTTTCCAGAAGCCGCTGTACCGGCGAGCGACGACCTCGCTTCCCCGGCCGATCAGCCACTGCACGGCGTCGGTGATCTCCAGCTCGCCCCGCGCGCTGGGCGTGATGGCGTCCGTCGCCTCGTGGATGGCCGCGGTGAAGTAGTACAGGCCCACGACTGCGAGGTCGGTGCGCGGCTGTGGCGGCTTCTCCACCAGCCGCAGCACCGATCCGTCGGTGTCCACCTCGGCCACGCCGTAGGCGCGCGGGTCAGCCACCTTCTGCACGACCAGGCCCGCCGCGGGACGGCGCTCCCGGAACTCCGCGACGATCTCGGCGACCCTGCCGGCCGCATCGGCCAGGATGTTGTCGCCCAGATACATCAGGAAGTCGTCGTCGCCCAGGAAAGGACGGGCGGTCTGCACCGCGTGGGCCAGACCCAGCGGCTGGTCCTGGCGGAGATAAGTGAGACTCACGCCGAGGCGGGACCCGTCCCCCATGACCGCGGAGATGGCGTCCGCCCAGTCGCCGGTGAGGAGGCAGATCTCCGTCACTCCCAGCTCGCGAAGGTGGGTGACCACGTGCTCCAGGACCGGTTTGTTCGCAAGGGGGATGAGCTGTTTCGGCGTGGAATACGTGAACGGACGGAGGCGGACGCCTGATCCGCCCGTCAGCACAAGTGCTTTCACCAGCGATCGCCTCCAGAATCTGTCGCCAGGCGGTTAGGGGCCCGGCCTTATACGACCCCGCGGGCGCCCTGCGGCTCATCTCCTGGCGTGCCGTGAACACCGCGCGCGGCAGCCGGACGGCCCGGGGAGAGCCGGGCCGTCCGCAGCGCAGGTGACGCGCGTCGGCTCAACGGATCAGGGCCAGTCGAGTTCACCGGGGTCGCCGGGGCCGTCGGGGATCGGACTGCCGGGGCCGTCGGCATGCTGAGCAGCGGGCAGGGCGGTACGCATGGGAGCCTCCGTATAGGTGTTCGACGGGGTGGCCCTGAAGGGCCGGATGTAGCTCATGGGGGTCTTGCCTTCAGCGGTTCCGCGCCAGCCTGATCGCCCAGCTCTCCGAGGTGCTCCCGCCGCTGATCGGCATACGCGCCGGAGACGGGCGGAGGGCCGCGGACGACACGTCCGAGCCGCCGTCGTCCGGCCAGCGGCCTCGGGTTCCGCGGACGTGCCCGCCTGGAGAAGCGGGTCCGCGTCCTCGTCCCGCCGGCCCCGCGAGCGGCTCGGCTTCGCCATCGGGACTCCTCGGGATTCGGTGGAGCGAGCACTGGTACCGGCGTCGAACGTGAGGCCGAAGCTAGCGAGGCGGTCTTCCAGCTGGCAACTATTTACCAAACTTAGGCAACTTGCCATTGTGGGCGGGATCTTGACGCCGCGCAGGGCGCTCCCGGACCGTTCCGCCGGATCGCTCAGCGGTGTCCCACCGGCCGGAGTCCTCCCGGGTCCGCCGGGCTTCCCGGCTCGTCACTCGGGGGCTCGCCACCGGCACGACCCGGCACCCGGAGCGGATGCTGGATGCGGCCGCTCCAGCCGGCGCACCGGGGACGCCGGGCTCCGAGCGGCCCGGACACCCCGCCGACCGCTCCCGTCATCCCGCATCGGTCATCGGCCGCAGGGACCCCGCACCATGACGCCCTTGCGACGCTCCGCGAACGTCTTCCGTCCTCGCTCGCGGGACCGCCGTCATCCGCGCCCGGACCTCACCCCGGCCCCACGGGCCGCCGTCCCGTCCCCACGCGACCGGCGCCGGGACGACTCCGTCGCCTCGGCGGATGCGCCGGCCCGGGCCGGGGAAGTCAGTCCAGGCGCAGCCCGGAGGCCGACGTCCGGACCCGAAGCCGTCCCCGCCGGGCGGTCGGCGGCATCCGGCAGCCGCGTCGGCGCGCTGCTACGTCCGCGCGCTGTGCACCAGTGCGACCTGATCGACCAGGTTCCGCCGCGACATGTCGTACAGCGACACCTTGGCGCCGAACTTCTCCCCGATCCGGCGTACCAGACGGTTGATCAGCAGCGAGTCACCACCGCGGACGAAGAAGTCGGAGTGCTCGGTGAGGTCGGACCGGCCGAGCAGTTCGCTCCACGTCCGGACCATGAACTCCCGCACCTCGTCGGTCGAATCGGCGGGGGGCGGGGTATCGGCCGCGTGGTACGCGGCGGACGGCGAGGAGAGGGCTGACGTCGCAACGGCGTCAGAGCGGTCACGAGGCATTGGGGCCACTCCTGGGGCTTCGTCGGAACGGGGCCAGTGCGCCCGACCCTCCATGTTGCCAAAAAGCGTACGCCGTTGGCAGTTAATTTGGCAACAACTTGCCTACCTCTTTTCCATACCCTCACTGGGCCCGAGTGGGGGTCGATGACTTCGGCGCTCCGGTTGCGGGAGCACTCGTTTTGCCAAGGACAAGGACGGGATGGTACCGTCTGGCATAAGGTAGAAAAGTTGTGCCACAGGCATGGCAAGCGACCCGGTGGGAACGTATCCAGTCCATCCACTGTTGGGGCAATCACGTGCTAGAACAGCCATCCTTCGGACGCCGGCTCAGGCAACTGAGGACCGAGCGAGGCCTTTCCCAGGCCGTTCTCGCCGGCGACGGCATGTCCACCGGATACCTGTCACGCCTGGAATCGGGAGCCCGGCAGCCCACGGATCGGGCCGTGGCACATCTCGCCGACCAACTGGGCATCAGCCCGTCGGAGTTCGAGAAGGCGCAGACCACGTCCCTGGCACAGAGTCTGTCGATCGCCACCTCCCTGGACTCGGACGAGACCAGCAGGCTGCTCGCCGAGGCACTGGAGTCGGCACAGACGCAGGACCCGATGCTGCGCTGGCAGGCCCTGTGGCTGCTCGCCCAGTGGAAGCGCCGGCAGGGTGAGAACACCACTGAGCGCGCCTACCTCGACGAGCTTGTCGTACTCAGCGAGGAGATCGGCCTGGCCGAACTGCGCTGCAGGGCGCTGACCCGGCTCGCCCGGTCGCTGCGCACGTCCGGCGAGATCGTCCCCGCCGTCAACGCGGCCACCACAGCCCACCGGCTGGCCCAGGAGAACGGGCTGTCCGCGCAGGACATGGCCGAGGCCCTCCTCGTGCTGGTCTCCGTGGAGGCCGAGGCGGGGCGGCTGCCCGACGCCCGGCGGCACACCGAAGAACTGGCCGCCCTGGTCGAGGGCCGTAGCGACGGGCTGTGGGCCGAGGCCATGTGGACCGTGGTCGCCGTGCGGGTGCGCCAGGGTGACTTCACGCGCGCACAAGAGCTGTTGGAACAGGCCCTCGACCGGTTCGACAGCCGGGAGAACCTGACGCTGTGGTTGCGGCTGCGGCTCACCGCGGCCGATCTGCACCTGCAGAAGTTCCCGCCCGAGCCTGATGCCGCCCAACAGTACATCGAGGCAGTGGAGGCGGGGCTGCCCTTCGCCAGAACCTCCGCGATGGAACACGAGCTGACCGCTCTCAAGGCCCATCTGGCCTTCCACGAGAACAGGTTCGAGGACGCCCGCGCCCTGCTCGGCCAACTCGGAGAGTCCGAACTGCGGATGTCCTACCGGGGCCGGATCAGGCTCGACGTCCTGGACAACCAGCTGCGCATCCTCGAGGGCGACGAGGACGCGGGCATGGCCGGCCTGCAGAGGATCGCGCTGCACGCCCAGGAGTCGTCCAACATCGACCTCGCGGCGACCATCTGGCGCCTCGCGGCGGAGTGCCTGCTCAAGTCCCGTGGCAAGGTGCCGGGCGCCAAGGTCTGACCGGCCCGGCACCGCGGACGGAGTACGGACGCGCCCCCTGCCCGCCGGTTCGTCCTGCGCACCGGTGCGTCCGCGTACTCAGGATCTGGGGTTCCGCGGTCCCGGGACCGGGCTTGCGGAGCCATCCGGGCCGCCGGACGGTGTCGCACTGCCAGGCGGCACCAGAAATGGCACCGATACGGCACCGCCCGTCGTCTCCCCCGCGGAGACCGTCCCGGCCCCGCCGGCGCCTGGGTCGTCCGCGGCCGTGGTCTCCTCAGGGCCCAGCGGGTCCGTCCAGCCCGCTGACGGCACGGCGCAGGGCTCCGGCCCGATCGATGCGCTCCCAGGTGAAGTCGGGCAGCTCGCGGCCGAAATGACCGTAGGCCGCGGTCGACGCGTAGATCGGCCGCAACAGGTCGAGATCGCGGATGATGGCCGCCGGGCGCAGATCGAAGACCTCGCTGATGGCCCGCTGCACGCGGTCCACGGGGACGGTCTCGGTGCCGAAGGTCTCAACGAACAAGCCGACCGGTTCGGCCTTGCCGATGGCGTACGCGACCTGGACCTCGCAGCGCCGTGCGAGCCCGGCGGCGACGACGTTCTTCGCCACCCAGCGCATGGCGTACGCCGCGGAGCGGTCCACCTTGGACGGGTCCTTTCCGGAGAACGCGCCGCCGCCGTGGCGGGCCATGCCGCCGTAGGTGTCGACGATGATCTTCCGTCCGGTCAGGCCCGCGTCGCCCATCGGGCCGCCGACCTCGAAGCGCCCTGTCGGGTTGACCAGGAGCCGGTAGCCGTCGGTCTCCAGGGAAACTCCCGCCTCGGCCAGGGCCTTCAGCTCCGGCTCGACGACGAACTCCTGGATGTCCGGGGTGAGGAGCGACTCCAGGCTGATGCCGACGGCGTGCTGGGTGGAGACGACGACAGTGTCGAGCCGGACGGCCCTGTCCCCGTCGTACTCAATCGTGACCTGGGTCTTGCCGTCGGGGCGCAGGTAGGCACAGGTGCCGTTGCGCCGGACCGCCGAGAGGCGCTCGGAGAGGCGGTGCGCGAGATGGATGGGCAGCGGCATCAGCTCGGGGGTTTCGTCGCAGGCGTAGCCGAACATGAGGCCTTGGTCGCCGGCGCCCTGCCGGTCCAGCTCGTCTCCCGCCGGTCCCTCGCCGGTGCGCGTCTCGTACGCGGTGTCGACGCCCTGTGCGATGTCCGGGGACTGGGCGCTGATGGACACGGAGATTCCGCAGGAGGCGCCGTCGAAGCCCTTGAGCGACGAGTTGTAGCCGATCTCCAGGACGGCGTCGCGGACCAGTTGCGCGATCGGCGCGTACGCGGTGGTGGTGACCTCGCCCGCGATGTGCACCTGGCCCGTGGTGATCAGAGTCTCGACGGCGACCCGTGCAGCCGGGTCCTGGCGCAGGAGCGCGTCTAGGACGGTGTCGCTGATCCGGTCGGCGATCTTGTCGGGGTGCCCTTCGGTGACGGACTCCGAGGTGAACAGTCTCCCAGTCATGTCGATCGATTCCTTCCGTTCTTCGGACGGCAGGTTCCGGAGGTCCGAAAACCGTCGCGCGGCATCGCCGCTACCCGGAGTTTCCGCCGTCGGCGAGCGCGTACGCATCTCCCGTCGTCACCCAGTTCCGCGATTCCCGGTGCGGCGGAGGAGGGCGGCGCAGAGGGGCGGCCGGCACGAGAAGGCGGAGAGGTGGACCGCGTTCCGGCGGGCGTCCCCGGCGCGGACCCGGTCCTGGGGACGCGAGGCCGCCGACGACTGCGCACGGGGGGAGACGCGGCCGGGCCGGTGCGCGACCGACAGTGGAACGGCTCGGCAGGAACCGCTGCCCGGTCCGGCGCCGCCCGGCTTCGGCCGATGAGGGAGGGAACCGGCGAAGTCACGCTTCCTCCGGGTGTTCAGCGCAGCGCGGACTGGACCTGACAGCCGCTCCCCGGTCCGCCGGCGTGGTGGCACGACGTGAGGAGTGAGCTGTTGTCAGTGCTCCGGAACGACGTCGCCGAGGACTGCGCGCGGGTACTCCTCGACCGGAGCGCCGTGGCCAAGGCGCGCGCCGGCAGGGAGGCGCTGGAGGATCTCGTCCGCCAGGCCGTGCCGATCGGCGGGGTGACACCGTGCGACGACGGCGCGGTGGCGCAGACCGGCACCGACGCGGAGAGCGAGGTCCAGGCCGATCTGATCCGCAGCCACAGCACCGGCATCGGACCGCTGTTCCCCGAGGACGAGCCAGGGTCATCGTCGTGGCCCAGCTGTGTTCGCTGGCCAAGGGGTACTCCGCTGTGCGTCCCGTGGTGCTCGAACGGCTCGCAGGGCACCTCAACCACAGATTGGCGCCGGCCGTCCCGGAAGTCGGTTCCCTGGGCGCGGGCGGGGACACGACACCCCTGGCCCACGTGGCGAGCACTCTCATCGGTGAGGGGCATTCCGGCGGCACAGGGTGGTGTACGACGTCGTCCGGTCCCTGGTTCCGATGCTGGGAGTGGACCGCTCGATGGTCGAGGACATCGAACTGATGGCCGGCGCCCTGGCACAAGGCGAGGTGCTGCGGGCGGTCGGCCGGTACTCGGGATTGGTGCTCCGGTGAGAGGGCCGGTCGGACGCTCCGGTCGCGGCGACCGGACCGGCCACGCTTTTCGCGCCGCCGGTCGGCGGATGCGGCACCCAACTCCAGCAGGAGGGCAGGGAATGAGCAGCAGCCAACGAGGGGTCCCCGGAGCGGACGGCGATCCGGAGGGCCGGGCCGCCCGGTCCGGCGCGCCGTCCACCGCAGCCTACGGCGCGGCACCGGTCGAGACGGTCCTGACCGCCGCGGCACGTGCGTCCCACCTGTACACCGCGTCCGCCGCGCAGAGCGCTGCCACGGCACTGGTGCGGATGTTCGTCGAGCAGGGGGCGTTCGGCCCTGGTCCCCGCGCGCGGCCCGGGGTTCCCGGCGCCGCCCCCGCCCCGGCAGACGCCGTCGACCACCACGCGCAGCCGACCGCCCCGGAGCACATCCGGGCGGCAGTCGATCTGGCCGAGGCGCGACGGGAAGCGGGTTCCGGGGCGGGGTATCCGGCCGTCACCGCCGCCCGGTTCATCGAGGAGATCATCGGCCGGGTCGTCGACACCCCGGAGGAGGGCGCGGACGACTCCCGGCACCGATGCCGGTGCGCGCGGCCCAAACCGTTCCGGAGCAGTTCAGAGGATGCCGGGGACGGTGAGGTCCGGGAAGTATCGGTCACGTCCCCCACCAGGCCGAGTACCCGGGAAGGGGCCCGCCCGGTGGCCACGGCCCGGCCGGACCCGTCGGCCCGGTGGCGGCAGGGGGCCGCCGCGCGGTGAGCACGGCCCGGCCGCGTACCGCACCGGCGGCCCCGAAGGCGCACGCGGTCCGGCCGCGGTGAGCGCGAGCGCTGGCCCGGCCCGGGCCGCGCGTGAGAGAAGCGGGGCGCCCGCGGCACCGGGCGAAGTAGACGACGCTGCCGCCACCGACGCAGCTGCCGCCGAGGACGCTCATTCCGTCGCCGACCGTGAAGTCGAAGGCTCGGGTGTAGAAGGAGCCGAGCTTGTAGTCGTGCTCGAACTCGCTGCTCTCCAGCCAGGGTTTCCGCGTTCCAGGACGGTGACCTTGGCGCCGCCGGCCGCGAGGTGGTACGCGGTGATCGCGCCGCCGGAACCGCTGCCTATGACGAGTACGTCCGTACGTTCGGCTGTGCTGGTCATGCGGGGCTTCCGGTGGGCGTCGTCTCGGGGTGCAGGCGGGCGAGGCCGCGGCCGTAGCCGTGGGCCTCGAACGGGTACAGACCGTCAGGTCCCGGCTTGCCGATGCCCATCGTGGCGAGGCCCGGGTGCCCCCTCCTCGACGGCCTGGGCCGTCGGCAGGTGTGCCGCCGAGTCGAAGGCCATGTTGCAGAAGAGCGAGAGCATCACCCAGAACTCCTTCTCCGGGTGGCCCGGCTTCGTCAGCCGCAGGACCAGCTCGGCCCGGTCCTCGTAGCCCAGGGCCACGAAGGGAGGCATGTCCTGGTCGAGCGTGAGGCCCCGCTCCTTCGCGTAGTCCTCGGTGTGGTCGTTGAGCAGCCGGGCCAGGTCGTCGAGTCCGTCGTGGATTCCCGTGGCGTCCCAGGCGAGCAGTTCGAGCGCCCTGCCTGGACCGCGCCGCCACCGGTGGCCGCGCCTGCGATCGCGCGGTCCCCGGCCCAGCGCTTCTCTCCCGGAATGATCGTGTCCGCGTACGCCTCGAGGGTCATGGTGCGGTCCTCGCCGCTGAGCGCGCCTTGCGGGTCGTGATTACTCAACTCACTCTCCATCCGGTCGATTCGGAGCGGGACGCCCTTGCGGCGTGAAAGCAAGTTGTGCCGAGGGGCGTGTTCAAACAACTGGTCAAAGTCGCAGCGAGAACGACATGAACTCTCCGGAGTCTCCGCATCGGTTCCGCTGAACCCTCAACCTCTGGCCCACGGTCACTAGGCTCCGTGTCCGGATACGTGTTCTTCAGCCGCACAGAAAATTCCTCTGCGCCGGAAAACCGCGAGCGCAAGCGCCTTTTCGTCTCATTTATGGAGGCACCATGAAAAGCGTCGGCGATTCCCAGCCCGTGCCGAAGCGCGCCACGCACCGCGTCCGCATCGACGACCTCGTCCCTGCGGACTCACCGCGCCTGAACGGCATCGACGGATCCCACGTGCGCAGGCTCGCGGCCATCTGCGCCTCGCTGACGCCGGAGCTGGTGCACCGCCCCGCCCTGCGAGTGGTGGACGGTATGCACCGCATAGGCGCAGCCGTGCTCCAGGGCCTCGACACGGTCGACGTCCAGCACTTCGACAGCTCCGAGAACCAGGTCTTCCTGCGCTCGGTGACAGCGAACGCCGCGCACTGCCTGCCTCTGTCGGTGGCCGAGCGCAAGGTGGCCCCGGGCCGCTTGCTCGCCTCCCACCCGAGCCTGTCGGACCGGACAGTGGCCGCCTGCGTGGGCCTCGACTCGAAGACCGTGGCCTCGGTCCGGGTATGTTCAGCCGCGGGATCTCCTCCGTCGAACATGCGCACTGGCGCCGACGGCAGAACCCATCCCCTCGACCGCATCCACGCGGCCGAGCTGATGACCAGGGGTCCCGCGCTGTCGTTGCGTGCCGTCGTCAGGGAGACCGGCCTCTCACTCGGCACCGCGCACGATGTGCGGCGCCGGCCCCTCCGCGGTGAGGACCCGGTTCCGCCCAGCCGGCAGAGCGCGTCCCCACGGGCGCCCGCGCACGCCTCGGAGCCCCCGCAGGGCGCCGCTCACAGCGCGCCGCTCCCGCCGCTCCGGATGGCCGAGGCGTTCGGCACCGGCCCCGCACCGCGGGGCGACGGTGTCCCCCCGCTCCCGCGGGCCACTGGAAACCCTGCGCAGGCTGGCCAGCGCCCCCTCCCTGCGCCATTCCGACACCGGGCGCGACTTCGTCCGCCGGCTGCACACCCACTTCATCGTCGACGAAGCCTGGCAGAAACGGGCGGACTCGCACCCCCGCACACCACCGAGTCCGTGGCCGAACTCGCCCGGCACTGCTCGGACGCCTGGCGCCGCTTCGCCGAGGACGTGTCCCGGCGTAAGCACCTGGACACCACCCGCCGCACGGAAATGCACGCCACTCAGCCAACTCGGCGTTGACGCCGCGTCATTCCTAGGAGATACGGTGACCACGACCACCATCGAGCAATCCGTTCGCCGAGTCATCCACTATATGCACGTGAATCTCGGCCAGGACCTGACGATCGATGACCTGGCGCGCACCGCGATGTTCAGCAAGTTCCACTTCACCCGGATCTTCCAGGAGGCGACGGGCACCTCGCCCGGGCGTTTCCTTTCCGCCCTGCGGATGCAGGAGGCGAAAAGGCTGCTGCTGGAGACGGATTTCAGCGTCGCCGATATCAGCAGCCAGGTCGGCTACAGCAGCGTCGGCACCTTCAGCTCACGATTCAAGACCTGTGTCGGGCTCTCCCCGAGCGCCTATCGGGAACTCGGAGGGACCTCGGCGAAATTCCCCGCCACAGCGGCGGGCAGCTCGGCCGTGGCGCACAGCCTCTCCCTGCGCGGGCGGATCGTGCTCCCGCCCGGTGCCGCCCCCGGTCCGGTGTTCGTCGGGCTCTTCCCCTACACCGTGCGCCAGGGCCGGCCGGCGCGCTGGACCGTCCTCGACGGTCCCGGCGCCTTCGAATTGAAGGACGTCCCCGGCGGTACCTGGCACATCCTGGTCCACTCGGTGCCCTACGACCGGGAGCACGAGCTCTTCGGCCAGCGCGTGCCCGACGTGCTCTCGGTCGGGCGGCACGGCCCGGTGACGGTTCAGCCCGGAGCCCTGCTGCGGTCGGCGGAGATAGTCCTGCGCCCCCAGGACGTACTGGACCCCCCGATGCTCATCGCCCTCCTCGACGGGGCCGACGGGACGAAGGACAGGGGCGCACCCTGAGAATCGCGGCCGTACTTCCGCGACCGCGCGCGAGACAGGGGCGGCCGGCCACGTGTCCCGTGGCGGCTCCGCCCCCTGTCTCCGCTGCGCCGATGCGACCGGCGCACCGAGGTCAGCACACCGGACGCACCGTCATCGGCGACACGCGGCAGACCTCCTGTTGCTGTACGTGCCGGCCAGCGTGATCCGGGCGGCGACCGTCGACGGGGTGGCGGGCACCTTCACGGCGGGCCGGCTCACCTGCGTCAGCCACCCCGGGCACGAGTCCTGCGCCTGGACCGGGACGTTCCGGTCCACCGACGGGACGGTACTGCGCCAGGGGGTCGCGATGTACGGGAGCGGCCGGGGCAGCCTGGAGACGTACCGGCGGACCGCGGTGGTGGACGTGGGCAACACCGGGCGCGTCTACAGCCCGGAGGGTTCACAGGAGTGGATTTTCACGGTGCTGCCGGCGGGTGCGGGGGCCGCGATCTTTGTCGTTCTGGCCAGACGACACCTCATGCCCCTGCCTCTGCGGAAGAACGATCCACAGGAATACGCGTCTCCGCGTGAACCGGCCGGGCCCGGCCGCCCTGACGCGCGGGGGGGCGGGCAGTTCAACGGGATCATCCGGCTGCCGGTCGTGCCCGGCAGGCCGTCCGCGTCCCCGGCACGGGTCCGGCCCTGGCTTCGGCCGGCGGTTGGACCCCGCCCCTCTGCCGCGGGGGGACGAGAACAGGGGGCGGGGCGGTAGGGGCCGGTCCGGTTTACCACACGGGCGTTCATTCACGGCCGTGCTGCCTCAGCTGGCGTACGCCAGCGTCGGTTCCGAGGGCAGACGGGCGCCGAGGAGTACCAGTCTTTCGTAGGCATAGGCGGCGGACACGAGGGTCATGTGATGGTGCCAGCCGGGGTAGGAGCGGCCCTCGAAGTCCAGAAGCCCGAAGTCGTTCTCCAGATTCTGCACCGTGCCCGATGCCCGGCGCTGGAACTGGGTCAGCGCCGCCAGTTCCTCCGTACGCCGGTGCACCATGTTCGTCAGCCACACGCGCGGCACGCGGCGCCCTGCGTGAGGGCGGACGGCGAACATCCGGTAGGTGGGATGCGGGGAGCGGGGAGTCAGGCGTGCGCCGGGCAGCCACACCGGAGCCGTCATGACCGAAGCGCGGTCGGCGCGCCCTTCCCGGCCGCCCAGTGTCTCGATCCTCAGGTGCCCGACGGGCTTGAGCGCGAAGAACCGCTGCGCCTCGACGGCCGCCGGGAACTCGGAGGCGTACGCGTCCTGAGCCGTCGAACGGCCGGCGGGCGCCACCGGCGTGCGGCCCGGAAGGCATATGACGAAGTCACGGCTCCGCTGGGACAGCCCCCGGACCAGCGCGGTCGCACCGCTGTAGTAGGAGAGGTCCGCCACGACCGGGGGAATGCTGGACTGCGTGCCCGCGGTCAGAGCGTCCACGAGGTCGAGCGCGTGTTGTTCGAGGGTGCGAGCGGTGGACTCCTCCGGGATGCGGACCCGTGAGCGGCGCTCCCTGTCGTCGAGCCACGTGCCGGGCAGCAGCAGGTTCCAGTCGACGGGAACCGCGTCGCTCTCCGTGGATAGGAAGGCCCCGACGCCCAGCTGGCAGTTGACCGACCGGCCACTGGCCGGGACGAACCGCCGGTGCACACCGCAGGAGTGGTCGCCGCGCTTGCGCAGCACTGCCACGTCCAGGACCCAGGCCCGCGGTGCGAGGCGCCGTTCGACCCATCGCAACAGCTCGGCGCGCGCCGTGCTCCACTCCCAGGGACTGGCGTTGACGAACTGGTGCATGGACTGCGACGCGGTCGGCGAGTCCGACACCGTGGCGGCTATCCGTCGCACCGACTTCTTGCCCTCGGTGGTGAGCAGCCCCTGCAGGTAGGCCTGAGCCCAGTAACGCTGGTCGGCCCGCGGAAGATGTCCGAAGACCTGTTCCGTGAGCACGGAGACCGGCAGATGGGCGCGGTCCAAGACGTGTGCCTCCATCGGAAGTCCTCCCCTGGCGTCGGGCATCAGAGCGAGCACCTAAGAGAATAGCGAGCGTTATCTTTTTTTCAACCTGCGGGCGCAAACGGACTTCAGCGCGGGCCGGCGGCGGCTCACCACCGAGAGGCGAGGCCCGGCCGCCGCGATCACACCGCTCCACTTGGGCAACTCGGTGTTGTGGACCCTTTACGATCACGCGGAGACTGGGCGATCGGTGCCAATTGGCCAGGTGGCGTACACAACAACCCACCGATCGAGCGGAGCGGTGTCCAGTACGCCGACACTTCCGGCGTCTTCGGAGAGAACATGGTGAAACAACAAAGGGCTGCGCGGACCCGTCGGACTCTCATGGAGACCGCGGCCGCCCAGTTCGACCGCGACGGCTACGCCGGCACGTCCCTGTCACAGATCAGCACGGAGGCCGGCATCTCACTGGGCGCGCTGACCTTCCACTTCGGCTCCAAGAGCGAACTCGCCCGGTCCGTGGAGAAGGAAGGCCGGTCGGCGGTCGAGGAGGCCGTCGCACGGATCTGCGCCTCCTCGACCCCTCCGCTGCGGCAGCTTGTCGAGCTGACCCTGGAGCTGGTACGGCTGATCGAGCACGACGACAGCGTCCGGGCCATGCTGCGCCTGGAGCGCGAACGTCCGGGCACACCGCAGTGCTCGTCGATCTGGCTGCCCGCGGTGGACGACTTGCTGCAGCGTTCCCATGCCAGCGGCCGGCTGCGCCCTTCCGTGCGCCCGGCGGTCATGGCGACACTGGTCTCCCACCTGATCGCGGGTGCGGAGGCCGTGCAGCGCTGCCACCGGGCCTCCCCCGCGGAACCGGTCGACAGCGCGGTCGGCCAGTTGAGGCACATCTGGCAGCTCATCCTCCCGGGGATATCGGCCTCGGAGGCCTCACACCGCTGAACACCCGCCGTCCACCGGGACCGCACCACCGGTCACGAAGGAGGAGCGGTCGCTGCACAGCCACGCGGCCGCCTGTGCCACCTCCGACGGTTCGGCCATGCGGTGCTGGATGGCCCGGGTTCCGGACACCCGCTTGGGCGTGCCTGACGCTGCCTGTTCGGTCAGCTCGATACGGGTGCTGCCGACCACCAGTGCGTTGACCCTGATCCCCCTTGCCCCGTACTCGGCGGCGGCGGCCTTCGTCAGCCCGGGGACAGCGTGCTTGGCCGCCACGTACGGCGCCAGAGCACCGGTCGCGAAGATGCCCGCCGTGCCGGAGGTGTTCACGATCGTTCCGCCCGACCCCTGGGCGAGCATGAGCGGGATCTGCCGGCGCAGGCAGTTCCAGACCCCCCGTACGTTCACGTTCATGATCTGGTCGTAGACGGCGTTGTCCGTCTCGTGCAGTTCGGTTCCCCGAGAGCCCCAGCCCGCGTTGTTGAACGCCGCGTCGAGCCCGCCGAAGGTATCCACCGCCACCGAGAGGACCCGCTCGACGTCCCTCTCCGAGGTCACGTCCCCGGCCACCGCGACCGCCAGCCCTCCCAGAGCGGCAATCTCCTCGGCCAGGGCGAGTAAGGGCTTCTCCCGCCTCGCCATCAGTACGACCGACGCCCCCTCGGCGGCGAAGAGGCGCCCCGCGGCGGCTCCTATCCCGCTAGTGTTTCGTGATTCCGTTGGCGTTACTTGATCTTGTATGGCAGGGTCTCTTGGTATGGAGCTCTCCGTGGAACAGGCCGCCGAGTTGCGGGAGTTGGTGAACAGCCGGGACGTTCCTGCGGACATAGCAACGCGAGGCCGGATCGTGCTGTGGTCGGGCGAGGGGCGCCGACGCAAGGACATTGCCGAGCTGCTTGGGGTGTCGCTGCCGACCGTGGACCGCTGGAAGACCCGCTATGCCGAGCACGGACTGGCCGGACTGGAAGGGGAGCGTCCCGGTGGTGCTCGCGAACAGGTGCCGGCGCGGGTGCGGGCCCGGATGATTGCGCTGACGCGTATGACGCCGCCGGACGGCACGGGGCTTTCGCACTGGTCCACACGGGAGTTGGCGAAGTACCTGGAGCGGGCCGAGAACGTCACCGTGTCCTGGCACTACATCGCCCGGATCTGGCGGGAGGAGAGCCTGAAGCCGCACCGCAGCGGCACCTTCAAGATTTCCAGAGACCCCGCGTTCGCGGAGAAGGTGGCCGATGTGATCGGACTGTATCTGGCCCCGCCGGGCGGCGCGGTGGTTCTCTCGATCGACGAGAAGACGCAGGTCCAGGCGCTGGACCGGACCCAGCCGGTGCTGCCGGTCGCCTTCGCGGCGAGCGAGAAGCGCACGGCCGACTACGTCCGGCACGGCACCACGAACCTGTTCGCCGCTCTGAGCGTGACCACCGGCGAAGTACTCGGCGAGTGCAGGCCAACCCGGAACGGCAAGGACTTCCTGGCCTTCTTGAAGAAGGCGGTGAAGCCGCAGGCCGGGAAGGACATCCATGTCGTCCTGGACAACCTCTCCACGCACACCACCCCGGAGGTCAAGGAGTGGCTGGCAAAGAACCCGCACGTCCACTTCCATTTCACCCCCGTCGGCTCGTCGTGTCTGAACCAGATCGAGATCTGGTTCGGAATCCTGACCCGGCAGTCGATCCGCCGCGGCACGTTCTCCAGCGTCAACGTCCTGATCAAGCAGATACGCGACTACATCAACTCCTGGAACACGACGGCGAAACCGTTCACCTGGACCGCGACCGCGGGCGAGGTCCTTGCGAAGGTCCGGCTCGTCGCGACCAATATGAAGAAACTCGTCAATAACAACTCGAACTGACATGAACAGGATCACGAGACACTAGACGCACCCGTGATCATTATTCTCTTGCGGTGCAGCAAACCGTTCCTGGTCACGTACATGAGACCCCTCCCCGTCAACTCACCACGCCCGGTGACCGGTTACATGGAATCGGTCACTGCGCTCCTAGGCTGTCGACCTTAGCCCCAGAGCAGGCCGTCGAGACACCTGCGGAGACGGGCCGCTGCAGGTCGCCAAATCCGGAGGACGACCCGTTCCGGCCGTCTCCCCCATCCCCGAGACGGCCGCCCGGCTCCTACCGGCGGGGCGCGTGCCGGCATTCGGTGACCGCGGCCGCGCCGGGACGAGGGCCCTGCCGGCTGTCGTCGGCTCCCCGGACGCGAGCGGTCGCCCGACCACCCTGACCGAGGCCTGGACCCGCTCCCGGACCGTGACGGCCCGGGGCGCGGTCGACGAGCGGACTCCCGACACGGATGCATCAGGCCGCCTGCCGACCGCGCTCGGCCCCGAGCTCCATGCGCTTCAGCGCACTGGGCGTCGCGACGCCCGGCAGCAGGCAGCGCCAGATCTCCTCGACCCGAGCGGGAAGGTCCAGTCGCCCGGTCTCCATCTGCGCGTGCAACTGCGCCCCGGTGCAGGCGCTGACCACCAGCCGGGCAAGCGGCGCCACCTCGACCCTGGACTGCAGCTCCCGCATGCGCTTGGCGCTCTCGAAGCTCTCGATCAGCACTTCCGTCCACTGCTTGTGCGAGTTTTCGTGGGAGGAGATGAAGAGTTCCTGGTCCGTCACCAGGCGGGCCCCCGCCAGGAGCAACGGGTCATCGAGCATTTGGTACGCCCAGGTCAGGGACAGGTCGATCACGTGCTGCAACCCCTCGGCCTGGATCGGCGGGGACACCAGTTCCGGTTGGCTGCGCACGATCTCGCGGGCCAGAGCCTCCTTGTTCTTGAAGTGGAAGTACATCGCTCCCAGCGTCATGCCGGCCCGTTCAGCGATCTTCGAAACGCTGGCTCCGGCGAACCCGTACTCGGCGAACACCTCCGCCGCCGCCCGTACGAGCACCATCCGCGTACGGAGCGCACGCTCCTGCTTCACGACACGCCTGTCGGGCAAATCGGACACCTGTTTCCCCATCATAGACAAAAAAAATAATCTTCCTTATTTTACTACGCGGGCCCCTTGAGACACCGGTCATGGGCCGCGCACGCTCAGCTTCGATGTTCCATAGGGAGAGAACTCGTTATGGCTTCCATCAGCAGTCGCGTTCAGCCGGGACGGCCCACCGTGGCCGAGAAGTACGTTCGCAAGACCGATCCGGCCGAGGTGCTCATCTCCGACTGGCGCGAGATCTCCGCCACCCAGCACGTGGTGACGGCCCGATGGCCCCGTGCCCACTCCTTCTACACCCCACAGCCGGACTCCCACAGCGCTCTGCTGTTCACCGAGAGCCTGCGCCAGGCCCTGGCCCTCCTCACCCATACCGCGTTCGGCATCCCCCTCGACCACCCGCTCGGCTGGGACTACCTCAGGTGCGCCATCGCCCCGGAAGGGCTGCTGACAGCCCCCGGGCCCGACGGAGTGGAAATGCACGTCACCCACACCTCCGTGAACCGGCGACGCCTCGGCACAGCCCGCATGACCGCCCTCGTGGAGACGGAGCGCAACGGAAGAAGCGTGGGAAGCGCCGAGGTGCGGTACACCACCTACCCGGGCGCCATCTACAACCGGCTGCGCGGCCACCACGCCGACACCGCGCGGGCGTTCGCACGGGCGCTGCCTCCCGGGCCCCCGGCCCCACCCGCCCTGGTCGGCCGCGAGCACGAACGCGATGTCGTCCTCAGTTCCACCGGAACCGACGGGTTCTGGCGCCTGCGCGCCGACACCACGCATTCCGTACTCTTCGATCACCCGCACGACCACATCCCCGGGATGGTGCTTCTCGAAGCCTTCGGTCAGGCAGCCCAGGCGGCGTCCGCACCGTACCGGGTGAGGCCCGTGTCCTTCGACGCGACCTTCAACCGGTACGTGGAACTCGACCGCCCCTGTCTGATATCGACGGAGGCCCTCACTCTGACCAACATCAGGCTCGTCGCCACCCAGGATTCCGCGGTGGCGGCGACGGCCGTCGTCACCAGCGCCCCTATCGTCTGAGACCCCGGGCGCGCACCGCCTGCGGAAGGCGTCTTACACGCGGACGAACCCCCGGCGAAGGAATGCTTTCCCGAGCATCGATAAAAAAACGATGCACCGTTATTTTGTCGGTACCAGGAAGCCATGCGCACGGGCCCCGCGTCACGCCCTCGCCGACCGTCTCATCCGGCGTCCGACCGCACCGGCCTCCGGACCATCCAGGCGTACAGGCGGTCGCCCGCCAGGCAGGCGACCAGGAAGAAGACCACCGCGATGATCACGACGTTGCCGACCTACTGCAGCACGAAGGCAGCGGCAACCCCCTCCACCGTCATTTCTTCAACACGCGCCACGACAGGCTCCTTCACGGTGGCTGATCCGCTGGGACGGGTGTGCGGGCCTACGGGCGCGGAACGGAACTCTTCCGGCCGGTCCCGTCCGTCCCTTCATGACAGCAGCGTGGGAGCACCGGAAAGCATCTCCTTCTCACAGGATGCTGACCCGCGCCGGAGCGAATTCGACGGCCGAGCACCACGGGCTGATTCGTCGCCTCCGCGCGAGACCTCCGTAACCCGCTGTTGTGATATCCCGTACGGACATTCCGATTCCGGATCTCTACTCCGTCCGGACGCCGCACGGCACATGACGCGGTATTCGCTGCGGCCCGCCGCATCTCCGAAGGCCCGCGCAGGTTCGGTTCAGGGGCGAGCGCCCGAGAATCCGTCTGGTGCGAAGGGACTCCGCCCGGCATGCTGGTCACCACGCATGCGCGTACAGGTGCACGTGAAGCCACCGGCGGGCCCGCCGGTGGCTTCGCTGCGTCTGTTCCGAGGTCAGGCGACCGCGTGCAACTCGCCCTTGCCGGCCTTCGGCGGACGCCGGGCATAGTCCGGCACCAGAATGGGCGGTGGGCCGCCCGTCGCGAGTTGCCGGGACATCTCCGACTCGAACTCGCTCTGCGAGGCGTACCCGGCGACTGCGGGGTTCAGCGCGTAGCGGTGACCCCGGCCGTTGCCGGAGCGCAGCACGAGTCCACGGTCGACCAGCAGGGCCATGGCCCTGCTCATGGAGGCCTGTCCGACGTTCAGGATCTCGTCGATCTCGGCCTGCTTCATGTCGACGGCCCCACCGGAGCGCTGGCACTTGGTCATCACGGACAGGACATCGATGGCAGTGGGAGTCAGCTGCAACTGATGGAGCATGCCCAGGAGGCCGGTGGTATTGAACAGCACGGGGGGGATCATCCCTTCTGTCAGGCGATCTCGGCCCAGGAAAACAAGGTGAGCTCGGGCGCGAGCCGGTCGGGGAACTGAGAACCCAGATCGAGCGCCCGCAGCTCGGCGAGGAACTCGCTCTGCTCTTTGCCGTTCCCGTTGTAGGCGACTCGGGGGTTGAGCTCGTACGAGCCCCGTTTTACCTTACGGATCAGATTCTTCTCGCACAGGGCATCCAGCGCATGACCGACACTGGTTCTCTTCACATCCAGCTCGGACGCGATTTCGGCGTGCGTGACCTCGATCCTGCCCTTTTTCTGTCTGCCGATGATGTTCGACAGGATAGCGCCCTGCAACTTGCTGATAACGCCGTGCATCAGGCAGTAGGGAAGGACCCTGCGAAGGAAGTAGTTGCTCACGAGGGAGTACCCCTCGGTACCGAGCATGTCGTGCGGAGGCCGGCGGTACACCGTCGTTCTGACCTCGTGCACCGGTCCTTTTCCGAACTGCTCCGCGATCAGGCGCGCAAGGTCGGTGCTGGTGTCCGACGTGGCCGCGCGGAGTGGCCGTAACTGTGGTGCCGGTACCGCGCGACGCCCGCGCAGAGGCTGTGCCACTTCACTCACGGTGGTCGTCCTTTCGCATACAGGTGCGAGCACCGTACGGCAAAACTTGCGTCTGGTTGCATCTTATGACGGGATTACTTACTTCCATCCGCAAGTTACCGTCGGTCTTGGATCACACGTCTGGATCGGACGTCCCCCGGAGTCACCATGGCCGCGCGTGCGGCAGACACTGGACTCACCGGCCGCAGGCCACGGGCTCGCGGTCGGATCGGGACAGCCGCCTGCGGCCGTAACAGAGCAGACTGCCCTCGGTCTGACCGAGGGCAGTCGACGCGGCCGGGCATCGCGAGGCGCCGCGGACCGGAACTTGCGGTTCGCCGCAACATTTTCGAGAGAGTTGCGTTCATTCACAAGTCTCCGGCTCTGGTGTGGGCCGCCGCCGACATTCGGGCCCCTCCAATGTCGGCGGCCACCGACATTAGCTTTCGGGAAACTCCAGGTCAGAGCCCGCTTTTACGAAATTCCTCTTAAGTAAAGAACAGCGTCGGCTGCGGGCCGGCGTCGACAAGGGGACTTTTCCGACGAACACCTCGTCCGACGTGGCCTACTGCTCTCCGAACCGGGCTCGTACGCAGCGGCGAAACTCCGGGCTCAGGCTGCCAACCACAGCGTCATGTGCTCAGCCACGGCAGGGAAGCCGCCACAGCCAGGACGTTTGGTCACAACGTCGCGTGGCCGCCTGAGCAACCCCTCGTGCTCGGCCACGCCTCTGCGTTCCAAGCTACCGGCTTCCCGCACCCGCCGACGGGGACCGGCTGTTCCGGCGGGGCACCGCAAGCCCGCCAGGGCTGAGGAGCTACCGGCCCCGTGCGAGCCGTGACCGCGGAACCGTGCGCAGAGGGCGCCGTCGCAACGACGTGGACAGGCGACGGGCGACTGAGCGGGCTGCGGGAGCCTGAGTGGGAAACACGATTCAGCGCGCGGCGCCGTAAACCCGCTTGACGATCAGTTCGGCGGCCTCTTCGTGGTAGCCGGGTTCGGTCGGCAGTTCGGTGTCCAGGCAGCTGACGTAGCGGTTGAACGTGGAGAACGCCGCGGCGCCGTGGGTGTCGGAGCAGAACCGGGTGCGGTCGAGTTGCGAGACGGGCGTGGCGATCAGTCCGCGCTCACCGCGGCTCAACGTCGACGGCCCGCGGGGAGCGCGTCGGCGAGCGTGTTGAGGGGAGCCACTGTGTCAGGGCGATCGGACATCAGCGCCCCGATGCCGGGAAGTGCGTTGTCGATCTTTATGTGCGGCACCGAACACTCCTGTGCTCATGGCTGACACAGCGTTCGTCGGCGTCCATTGTTGGGTGCCGCCCTCGATCCGACAACTCCTGATGAGCAGGGCCTGCCGGTGTCCCCGTAGCGGAAGACCTCCGACCAGGGTTCCCTGCGGTGCGGAAGACCCCGCCGGCCCGTGTCCCCCACCGCGCGTCCCGGCCTCACACTGACCCACCCGCCCCCGCCCCCGCCCTCGACCTGACGGCCCGGCCAGGTCGAAGGCCGTTCCCCCTGGCAGCGTCGCCGGTGCAGTGGCCGGGGCTCCGAAGCCTCCTGACACGGATCGGCTCTCATCACGCCGGTTCGAGTGGCGCCCTCCGGGACGACTCCGGCACCCTCTGGCCGGACGGAGCGGGGACCGGGCCCGGAGTCACGGTCCGGTGCCGCCGCGCGTGACGAGATGCCCCGCGACAGGGGCGGTCGCCTGGGCGTGCCTGAACGGCGACTTGAACACCGGGAACGCCTGCACCCCGCCCGCCTGTGCCGCAATACGGAGTTGGCGAAGTGGTCGGCCCCGCGCACGGCCCCCGGGGGGCGACAGCAATTTCGAAGATGTGACACCACCGAGACGTAGCTACTTTGCGAAGTACGGGAATGTCCCGGGTGCTCTTCCAGGAAGTCCGAATGAAGCTCGTCAAGGCTTCGCCAGTGACGAACGGAGTCGTCCTTCCTGTCACACGCAACGTCGGTTGACCACATGCTCACGGATTCAGCAGGCGCGTGGGGCGAAACACCCCCGCCCGGCGGGACGTATCCGGGGCCGAGGAGTCCGGGAGGGGCGATGCTTGAGTTCTCTGTGCAGGCCGAGCGGAGCGTGGTCGGTTTCTCACCGGTTCGTGCTCTGCTCAGCACGGGCATCACGTCCTTGTGGCACGAGAAGGCCCGCCAGGGACTGAGACTCATCGCTCCGGACGACCCGGCGTGCGCCATCGGCGAGTACGACGGGGACCGTTTCACAACGGTGCGTCCGCACGACCGGATCAGAGCCCTCCACCGGCGACGGGTCGTACGCGGCTTCCGTGAGGTGGCGCAGGCCTGGGTGGACCAGCTGGGACCGTGCCGCGTCGATGTGGTCGACCCCCACCTGCTCGACGAGGGCAGCCGGCTGTTCTTCGAACTGCTCGTCCATCAGGTCGGCGGAACAGTCAAGGTCCGGTGCGCGACCGGTGCGGCCGACGCCGCCGGACTGCTGCCGAAGACCGTGAGCGAACGCGACCGGCGCATCGAGTACCTCGTGAGCGCGGCCGCTCAGCTCCACGCCACGGAAGCCGACTTCCTGTACAGCCAGGCAGCCGGATACCTCGGGACGGGTGACGCCTGGACGGCCGAGCGCATCCTGCGCGCAGTCGTGCGGCAGAGGCCCACCACCACCGGCTGGAAGGACCTCGAACTCGCCTGCGCCATGCTCGGGCGTCCTCTGGGAGCCGACAGCCGGTCCCGGGGGGACGACCGACGGCCGGCAGCGGGCCCAGACGGCCTCCACGGCCCTCAGCTCCGGCTGGAAGGGGGCTGGGAGCTTCTGGAGAAGTGGTCCACGACCGCCGGGCAGATCGCCAGGAACGCGGCGCATTCCGCGCTCTTCGCGGTCGCCGACAGAACGGTGTTCGGTACGTACGAGATCATCAACGACCTCACGCAGTCCAGGGACTTCTTCGTCGTGCTGAGAGGAGGCCTGACCATCAAGATCCACATTCGTGACATCGACACGTTCGCCATCGCTTACATCGGCCCGCAGGACACCGCGCCGGGAATCGACCACAGCACCGACCGGTCGGCCTGAGCCGTCTTCGAGGGGTCCTCCTCACGGCACCCTGCCGGAAACGCCCTGGCGGCTCCGCGGCGAGCGCCCCCGGGGCGCTCGCGCCGGTCGCTTCTCCCAGCGGCCCCGCGCACGGGAGGAGGGATGGCGACGGCCAGGCGGCCCGGCCGACGGGCCGTGAAGAGGGCGGGAAGCAGGGCGGCGCCCGTATCGGGAACCGGGGCCAGCGGACCGTACCCCGGCACCGCCTTCTCGAATCATGAGGATCGAACCGGAAGGGAGGTTGCCGCTTCAACTCCCCCAGTCACAGGTGTTCTTGACACTCCATAACCCCTGTGAAACCGTCTGCCTCACTTGTAACGCCTGGACTTCGCCGCCAAGAGTTCGGAGACGCGATGCCGCCGCTAGAGGTACCAGGAATAGACGTTGCATCGCGGGTGCGAGCGCGTGACATCCAGATGGCCGGAGTGGCCGACATGCGCCGCCGTGTCCTGATGATTTCCGGAGCCATCGACAGCGTCGACCACGACGTCTCGGTGTGTGTCAATCTTCCCGAGCCCGGGTGCTGGCAGGTAATCAAGTCCGAGACGAACCTGACGGACAGGACTTGGGTCGCCATGCAGGCGACCACGGACGAGGACTCCGTCTTCGTCACCGACGCCGACACCCTGGTCATGTCGCGCCAGTTCGCCAAGTCCTTCATCACGCCCGACCAGCGCCGCCTGACCTTCTACGACGGCGAGGTACGCCCCGGCGAGGCCGTGGTGAAGATGTACTCCCTGGAGACGACGGGCCGGAAGCCGACCTACTCCTACTCCCGGTATAGTCCGGTCGCCGCCGACAGCCCCGCGGACATGGCGAAGACCCTGGAGCGGCTCGTTGCCGAGGGGATGCCCCAGCGCCCGGTCATCGAGATCATCGTTCCCGTGACGGTCATCGGGTGATTACCTTCACTCCTGGGCCCCACCTGCTGGACTCACCCCGGGGCCGGGAGTGGCCCCTCGCCCCCGGCACACGCGGCACACGCGGCACACGGACCACCGCACCCCCGGCCGGTGCGGACGTCGTCGTCGGGGCCGGTCCCGCCGGGCTCGCGGTCGCCTCAGCGCTCTGGCACCTCGGTGTCCACGACATCGTCCTCCTGGACCGGGGTGGCAGCCCGTGCGGCCGCTTCTTCGACCGGGTCGACGTCCTCCGGCAGCGGGTGCTCCGATCCCCTTACGAACACCATCCCGGCGTTGAGGGCTACCGCGACTGCGAGCTGCTCGACTTCGCACGACTGCACTGGTCGCGGCTCAACTCCGTGGAACGCCGCGAGGTCCGCATGGCGCAGGCCGGACACCGGTCGGTGGTACCGGTCGACGTCTTCGAGGCCTACTGCGGACACATCGCCACCCTGCACCATGTGGACGAGCGGACCTGGCGGGCCACGGCCCAGGAGGTCCGCCCCACCACGGACGCCGTCACCGTGCGCGGCGAAGGCTTCAGCGTGACCGCCCCCTACACGATCCTCTGCCTGGGTGAGGAACGCCAACGGGCTCCCTCCCACTGGTGGGAGGGCGAGGCGCTCCCCCACGGGGTCGGCTACTGGGACGAACCCGTGCCCGCCGGAGCCGGCCGGGTCGTCGTCGTCGGGGCCGGACTCAGCGCCGCGCATCTCATCTCGAACGCCCTCGCCCAGGGCGGACACGTGGAGTGGGTTGTCCGCGCGTCCGCGGAGCGCTACCAGTGCGCCGACGTCAACGCGTCGTTCTTCCGCGCCGAGGGCAGGGCCCAATTCGACGGGACCGGCTGGGACGACCGCCTGTCCCTGATGCGCGGGCAGCGCAGAGCCTCCGTGATGTTCGAGTTCCAGCCGCTGCTGCGACGCGCGGAGGCGGAGGGCCGGCTGACCGTCCATCGCGGGCGCACCGTGACGGCTCTCACCCCCGAGAGGGCGGGGCGCGTCGGCGTCCGGCTCGAGAGCGGCGAGCGCGTGGTCGGCGACCACGTGGTGCTGGCCCTCGGCACCACCGTCTCCAACGGCGAGAGCCTCCTGCCCGCCGAGGTGACCGCAGCCCGTGACGGCAGGCCGGACTCGGCTTGGCGTCCCTCGCGGAGGACCCGGCACAGATCGTGCTGGCGGTGGACCGCGCCCGTCACGACGTCCGTACATCCCTCACGTTCGATGCCCTCGTCGAGGCGGGAACACAGCGCTGGCGGTCCGTCCGGCCGGCCCTGGCCGCGGCGGGTGAAGCTCCCCTTTCCCCCACGGCACTGCGCAGCGCGTGGAACCGGGCACTGCGCATGGTCGGCCACCACGGCATCGGGCGGCCCGACTCAGCGGCCGCGGCCCATCTGGCGGCGTGCTGGCTCCGCAGGGAAGAAATCGACACGCGCGCGGCGCGACCGGTGCGCGAGGGAGAGACGGCGACCTGATGACGTACCTCAGATCACTGGCCCCGGACGCGGCCCTCCTGCAGGTCTTCCATGCCTATCCCCACGTCTCCCGGCCGCTTCTGGACCTGCACGAACTGATTCTGCGGAAGGATTCGCCCTTCTCGGTCGCCGAGCGCGAACTGATGGCCGCCTACGTGTCCGGTCTCAACGGCTGCGCCTACTGCCACGGCATCCACACCGCGACCGCGGAAGCGTTCGGTGTCCCCGCCGGCCTCCTGGCCGAGGCCCTCACCGACCTCGATGCCGCTCCGGTCGACGAACGACTCAGACCGGTGCTGCGCTATCTCGACACCCTCACCCGTCACCCGGCACGGCTCACGGAGAAGGACGCCGAAGCCGTCTTCGCCGCCGGGTGGGACGACCGGGCCCTGCACGACGCCGTCATGGTGTGCGCCCTGTTCAACTTCATGAACCGCATGGTCGAAGGTCTCGGGGTGTGCGCGGACGAGGGCTATTTCGCGACATCGGCAAACCGCCTGCACCAAGGCGGCTACTCCGGCCTCGTCCCCACAGCGGACGGCGAGAGGGGAGCGGGCCCTTCGGAGGGGCGATAGCCCCCGGGCTCGCCCGTGGGGACCCGTTCATCCGTTCGAGCCCGTCCGTCGCGCCCGCGGAGCGGAGCCGGGCCCGTCAGCGCCCTCCCCCTGCCGAGGCCGGCCACCGTGCTCCCCGCCGTCGGCCAGCTGGTGGGCCTGGAACCGTGCCTCGTCGGCCAGCAGGGTCCGCCTCGCCGAGCTGAAGGGGGGGTGATCGGCGCCGCACCCTGTTCCTCGTAGTCGGTGTACGTGATCTTCCGGCCGGCCAGCATCGGCGCCCGGAACATCGGAGAGCCTGCGTTGAGTTCGGAGGCGTACTACTGCTGGAGCACCGCACCCAGCGGAAGGACCCGCTCTGGGGGACGAAGACGTCCGAGGCGATGGTGGTGACGCTCCCGGAGCCGCGCAGGCCCGGGGTGTACCAGTCGTCGACGGTCTGCAGCTGGTCCGTCGGCACGAGGGCCATCACGGGCTGCATGCCGCCGTCGGGCGTGGGCGCGACCGCGGTCAGGACCTGCCGGTGACTGTGCCAGGCGCCACTGACGAAGCCCCACTTGCCGTTCACCACGACGCCGCCGTCGGCCGGAGCCGCCATGCCCCCGGGGCTGAGGGTGCCGGACCCCCTGACGTCCGGCCGGGAGAACACCTCGTCCTGGACGTGGTCCGGGAAGAGGCCCGCCATCCAGGTCGGAATCCACCGTCGCCGCGGGCCAGTTCCGCGGCCACGTCCACCAGCGTGCGGGCTTCGGACTCGTAACCGCCGTAGCGGGCCGGTACGCGCATACGGAAGATGCCGGCCTCGGCCATCGCCTCGACCGACTCCTCGTGCAGCCGCCGGTTCTCCTCGGTCCATGCCGTGTGCGACTGGAGCAGCGGCCTCAGCTTCGAGGCTCGGTCCACCAGTTCGGTGCGGGCGGGCGTGGACGTGAGGTCCAGTCGATCCTCCAGGAATCAGGAGACGCCCTGTCCGCGGCATGCGGAAGCAAGGGGGGCTTCGCGCATCGGTCGGGACGGCGTCGCCCTGCTCCCGCCGGGTCGCGGGAGCGCCGCATCTCCTCGATCGCCGGCCGTCCCGCCCCCTCCGGCGAGCCCGTGCGAGAGGGCATCCCACGAGAAGCCCGGACCCGGCCGGCGGGTCGAGAATGTGCTTCTCGGCCGCGGCCGGCGCCGGCGTCCGTCGCCGGTCACGCCGGACGCCGGCGCCGTCAGGGAGGCAGCCCATGAGCGACAGCGACCGCCCGTCCCGGGAGTCGACCGGAGCGGCACACCCCACCACGGCCACCACGACAACGCCGTCGGCCGGCACGGTCCTCGGCACGGCGGCGGCCTCGTCCGCCGAGTACAGCGCGGCCACCACTCAGGGAGCGGCGACCGCGCTGGTGCGCCTGCTGATGGAACAGATGGTGTTCGGCCCCGGCTCCGTCGCGCCGGGGGACCGCGTCGAAGCTCCGGCGACGGGGGCGCGGGCGCGGGACGCCGACGACGGGGACCTGCCGGACCGGCCGGCTCCCGAGAGGGGATCCCGTGTGAACCACGAGAAGGAGATGCTGCGGTGAGGCCACTCGTGCGGGCTGTGCTGCGGGGTTCGCTGCGGCAGGTGCGGTACGTGGATGTGATCGCCCCGCGCCGGGCCCGGGGCCTGGTCGCGCAGGTGTACCGGGAGACGGAGGGCGAGTTCGGGGTGCTCGCACCGCCCTTGGCTCTCCACTCACCGGCCGCCGCGTCGCTGGCCGCGACATGGCTGATGCTCCGGGAGACCCTGCTGGTCGACGGGCGGGTGAGCCGCGCGGTGAAGGAGACGGTCGCCACCGAGGTGTCGCGGGCCAACGACTGCCCGTACTGCGTTCATGTGCACCAGGCGGTCCTCGGGACGCTGCCGCCGGACGGGATCGGTTCCGGGCTCGTCGAGTGGGCCAGGACGACCGGACGGCGCTCCCAGGGCGACGCGGCCGGCGGGGAGGGCCCGTTCCTGCTCACTGCCGAACAGGCGCCCGAGCTCTGCGGCGTCGTGGTGACGTTCCACTACATCAACCGCATGGTGTCCCTCTTCCTGGCCGACTCCCCCATGCCCGCCCGGACGCCTGAACCCCTGCGCGGACCCATCATGCGCACGACCGCACTGGCCATGCGCCCCGTCGCCCCGGGGCCTCTGGCGCCGGGCGGGTCGCTCGGGCTGCTGCCGCCGGCCCCGCTGCCCCCGGGGCTGGAGTGGGCCGAGGGCAGTCGTTTCGTGGCCGAGGCCCTGGGGCGTGCCTTCGCCGCTGTGGAGCAGGGGGCGCGCTGGGTGCCCGAACCGGTCGTGGAGCGGCTGCGCTCGCGCCTCGGCCTGTGGGACGGAGCAGCCCCCGGGCCCGGCCGGAGCTGGCTGGAGGTCGCCGTGTCGGGGCTGCCGGCCGAGGACATGCCCGCCGCCCGTCTCGCGCTGCTGACCGCCTTCGCGCCGTACATGACGCTCCCTGAGGATGTCGAGGCGTTCAGGATCCGGTTCCCCACCGACCGTGAACTCATCGAGTTCACGTCCTGGGCCGCCCTGACCACGGCTGTGCGTATCGGCGGCCGGATCACCGTGCCCCGTGCCGCCGGGCCGGTGTGAGCAGCACGGCGGCACGGGTGGATCGTGGGCCGTGTGTCGTCGGGTGATCAGAAGGCGGATCTGGAGCAACGGGTGGCGCGGACGGTGCGGGGCGCGACTGCCCGGGGCTTCGCGGGCGTTGAGCACCTCGAAGCGGCCTTCTCGGCCTCGGGACGGCATCCGCCGGTCCTTGACCCGGCCGAGTCTGCCGATGACTTGGTGCGGGACACTGATGATCACGGCAACGGTCACAAGGGGTGGCGGACGCCGGTGAGGTGTTCGGACCTCTCCCACAGGCGACGCCATGCTTCGGGGTCGCAGGCTGCCCGGCCGGGACGCACGACCCCGGGCGCGCCCCGCGTCTCGGTCAGTCCGAGCGGTCCGTAGTACTCGCCGCCCCGCGCGCCGGGGTCGGTCGCCGCCCGCAGGCCCGGCAGCATCCCCGTCGCGGCGCTCTGGAGGAGCAGCGGAGCGAATACGGAGCCCAACCCGCGTACGGGGGCCGGGAGGTGGCGGCCCAGGCCCGTTGCGGCCAGTCCGGGGTGGGCGGCGAGCGAGATCAGGTGCGCACCCGACTCCACCAGCCTGCGGTGGAGTTCGAACGCGAACATGAGGTTCGCCAGCTTGGACTGGTTGTACGCCCGGTACCGGTTGTAGCGGCGTCCGCCGTCGAGGTCGGGGAAGTCGGCGCGCCCCAGCCTGTGCAGGTAACTGCTGATCGTCACCACGCGCCCGCGGGGTGCGGCCCGCAAGGAGTCCAGGAGCAGACCGGTGAGGGCGAAGTGACCCAGGTGGTTCGTGGCGAACTGGAGTTCGTGTCCAGCCGGGGTGCGGGCCCGGTCGGCCCACATCACGCCCGCGTTGTTGACCAGCAGATCGATGTGGGAGAACCGGTGGCGCAGTTCCTCGGCTCCGGCCCGCACCGAGGCGGGACTGGCGAGGTCCAGCCGCTGGACCGTCAGGGCCGCCGTGGGCACGCGGGCCCGGATGCCGGCCGCCGCGGCGACCCCGCGGTCCGTGTCGCGCACGGCCAGCACCACGTGCGCGCCTCGCCGGGCGAGTTCCTCCGCCGTGTGCAGTCCGAGGCCGGAGTTCGCGCCGGTGACCACCGCGGTGGTGCCGCTCCGGTCCGGGATGTCGGCCGTGCTCCACGTTCGCCGGGTGCTCATCAGTCGCCCCTTTCCGGGTACGTCACGTCAGTCGGTCCGTGCGGACGTGCCGCGGTAGCCGTCGGCGACGATCCGCCGGGCGGCGTGCCCGTAGTACCCACCGTCCTCGGGCAGCTCGGTGGCGAGGCCGCTGACGTAGCGGTTGTACATGCAGAACGCCGCGGCGATCAGAACGGTGTCGTGCAGGGCGGTGTCGTCCGCGCCCTCGGCGCGGGCCGCGGCGATCGCCTCGTCGGAGACCGGGCGCGCGGCGTTACGGACTTCGGCGGCGACGGCCAGCAGCGCGCGTAGCCGGCCGTCGACCGGCGCGGTGGCGGGGTCGGCCAGGACGGCCTCGACCAGGCCCTGCCCCCCAGGCAGCTGCGCGGCGGCGAAGGCCCCGTGGGAGGCGGAGCAGAACTCGGTGGAGTTGAGCTGGGAGACGTACGCTGCGATGAGCTCGCGCTCCCCCGGGCTGAGCGAGGACGGTGCCCGCAGCAGGACGTCCGCGAGGTCGCTCAGCGGTGCGCCGGTATCGGGACGGTGGGCCATCAGGCCGCTGATGCCGGGGAGTTCGTTGTCGAGTGCGATATGAGGCACGGCTCTTCCTTCCGGGAAGGCGGGAACGGGACGGCGGATCAGGGCCAATACACGTCGTTGACGGCACAGGTGCGGGCGAAGGGCCATTCCACGTCCTCTCCCCCCCTCGCGGCATGCGCCGAAGCCGTGGGGAAGAGGGTGACGAGTCCGAACGTGCCGATGAGGAGGGACAGTCGGGCAACGTGAAGTGCGGTACCCATGCGAGCTCCTAGCGAGGGCGGCGTGGCCGCGGGACGATGAGACCTCGTGATGCTGGGAAGCTAGTGAATCGCACTCGCAGTGGCAACGATATGCCAGACTTTGGCAACTTGCCTGGGTATCAGTCGGACTGTCGGTGGAGTGTGGAGACGGAGCGGTCGGCTCCCGCGATCAAGCCGGCGAGCAGCGACGTCTGTTCGGCGAGGGTCGGGGCGGCCAGCATGTCGCGCACGGGCAGCGCGACACCGAGCTCTCTGTCGATCCTGCGCACCAGACGGGTGATCAGCAGGGAGTCCCCGCCGTGCTCGAAGAAGTCGGCACCCTCCGAGGGGTCCGGGAAGCCGAGCAGGTCGCCCCATTCCCGCATCAGCACCCTGCGGATGTCACCGACGGTCACGGCGGGCCGAGGGGCGGCACGCCGGGCCGAGCGCAGCCGCGAGGCGTGCACCAGCGCAACCTGGTCGCCGAGGTTGCGCCGCGACAGCTCGCGCAGCGACACCGCGACGCCGAACCTCTCGGCGATCCTGCGCACCAGACGGGTGATCAGGAGGGCGTCCCCGCCGCGCGCGAAGAAGTCCGAATGCTCGGTCAGGTCCGAGCGGCCGAGGAGCTCGCTCCACACCCCGATCATGAACTCCCGTACGTCGCCGGGCCGGCCGTCGTCGCCCTCGCCGCTCCCCGCCGCGCCGGGTCCCACATGCCGGTTCCCGCCGGTGACGGCAGGGAGCAGTCCCTCACCGCGCTGCGGGCTCGCCTCGCCTTCCTCCACGAAGGCCGTTTCGCGGACGCGCGCGCGTTGCTGGAGCGACTCGGCAGGACCGAGCTCCGGCTGCCGTACCAGAGCCGGATCCGCCTGGAGGTTCTCGGCCATCAGCTGAGCGTCCTGGGCGGCGAGGAGGACGAGTGGCTGACGGGGCTCCAGCTCCTGGCCGAGCAGGTGCAGGAGAACTCCAACATGAACCTCGCCGCCGAGATCCGGCGGCTCGCGGCGGAGTGCCTCATGCGGGCACGCGGGAAAGTGCGGGACGACGCCGGGGGCTGACGCTGTCTCCGGTTCCGGCACCGACCCCTTCGCGCGGTACTGACGTGCGTTCCTCCTCGGCACTGTCATGGTTGCCTGCCTCCGTTCCTGCGGCTGCTTATACACGCGCACCTCGCGCTAGACACTAAATTGCCAAACTTGTCGATTAACATGGCAACGACTTGCCTACCCATGGGAAACATGCTGGTATGCAAAGTCGGTACCCTTCTCTGACTCCAGGCGGCCATCATGGGGATCATTGGGCTGATCGGCGAGAACGCCTGCCGATGCTCGCGCGATAACGGGATGTTGAGTCGGCATTCTTTTGGCAATAATTTGCCAAAAGATCCCGCGTGCAGGACGTGCCTCTCGTACACGACCGGGGTGCAGCGGAACGGAGGCGTGAGCGGACCACGAACCGCCTCGCCACGAACCCCTCCAGGCGCCTGCGGAGCGGGGGCGGACGCGAGGCCGCTCGCACCCGCGGTCGGCATGCCGGCCGCGGCCTCAGGGGATCCCACCGAGAAGAAAGCCGAGGCTCTGCCGTGAACCACGAGATGTCCCAGCGAGCCCTGGTGGAGGCAGCCGCCGAGGGGCTGCGCCGGCTTGCCGACGACGCGCGGTGCCAGACCGCCTTCACCGCACCCTCCTCTGCACTGCGGGACATGCTCTCCCCTGCCGCCAGGCGCTACGTGCTCGCCCCCGACAGGGCCGGGTTCTTCGAACAGTCCGCACGGCTGCGTGCCAAGGGCTACCGGGTGAGCGCCGAGTTCACCGGCCCCGACCAGGGAGTCGCCGACTCCGCCCGTGCCGAAGGCGTGGTCGAGGAGTACCTGGGGCTGCTCGCCCACGAACCGGCCCCCGACCGGATCGGACTGGACCTCTCCCGGATCGGCCTCGCCCATTCGGCGGAGGCCGCCCTGCGCAACACCGGCCGGATCGCGGCGTCCGGAGCGCTCCGGGGAAGCGAGGTCGTACTGGACACGGACGGCCCCGGCGACGTCGATACCGTCCTGGCCGTCCTGGAAGCGCTGGGCGGCCGGTACGGCAACCTGGGCGTCACCCTTCAGGCACACCTGCACCGCACCAAGGACGACGCCTTAACGGTGGCGGGGCCGGGCCGCACCGTACGCCTGGTGAAGGGCACTTCTCCCGAAGCGTCCGACGTCGCACTGGCGCGGGGTCCGGCACTCGACGACCGCTACCTCGACCTCGCGGAGCTCCTCCTGGACAGAGGAGTCCGGTTGAGCCTGGCCACTCAGGACGCGGAGGTCCTCGCCGCGGCGAAGGAGCGCGGGCTGCTGGAACACGTCCAGGACATCGAGATGCTGTACGGCGTCCAGCCCGAAACGCTGCGCCGCCACCGGGCGGCGGGCCGGCCGTGCCGTATCCACGCGACCTACGGCACGAACTGGTGGCTCCCCTTGATGCGGCGGCTGGCCGACAACCCGCCGATGGTGCTCAGTGCCCTGGCCGACATCGGCCTGGACCGCGGGCCGGCCGGGGCCCCCGCCCACCAGCTGTACTGAGCGGACGGGCCGCGGCCCCGGTCCCGGGGAACCGCCCCCGGTCCGCTGCTCAGTTCCCGGCGGCCGCGAACTGGCCGGGCGTACGGCCCTGGCCCGCCGGTCCGCGGTAGGCCTGTGCGATGTCCAGCCAGCGGTCCGCCTCCTGCCCCGACGCGGAGAGCGCGAGATCGTCACGGTGGCGGCGCCGGGTCACCAGCAGGCAGAAGTCGTGCGCGGGACCGCTGATCGTCTCGGTGGCGTCCTCGGGGCCGACCGTCCACAGCTCGCCGGAGGGGGCGGTGAGCTCGAAGCGGAACGGTTCGGCCGGCGGGGTCAGACCGTGGGACTCGTAGCCGAAGTCCCGGGTCAGCCAGGCGAAGTCCATGATGTTGCGCAGCCGCTCGGTGGGCACTCGGTGAACCCCCAGGGCATCGGCGATGTCCTGGCCGTGGGCGAACACCTCCATGATCCCCGCGCAGCTCAGGACCACGGGCGGCAGCGGGTTGACGAGCCACGGGACGATCTGGCCGGCGGGCACCGCGCCCAGCGCCCCGACGGAGGCCTCGCCCAGGGCCCGGAAACGGGCGAGCAGCTGCTGGGGCGGGAAGCTGTTGAACTGCTTGAGGGCCGCGTTCACCGCCCCGTCGAAGTTCCCGGCCGCGGCGGTGGTGACGGCCTTGAACTCCTCCGGTGCGGCGGCGGCGGTCCTGGCCAGATGGAAGACGAAGGTGAGGTGTGCGATCTGGTCGGCGACGGTCCAGCCGGGTGCGGGAGTCGCGGTGCTCCAGGCGTCGTCGTCAATCTTCTCGACCATCTGCGCGAGCTCATCGATGTCGGTGGCCAGGTGCTTGAGAACGTCTTCGAGCGTGTTCATTTCTCTCTCTCCTTCACACAGGTGTTCCGAAGTCGGGCATGGACTGCCGTGAAACGACCCGCCGGCCGACGGGCTGACGTGCGCGGAGTGCGGCTACGCGGCGCGGACCACGTGGGAGCCGCCCCGGGCGGCGTACGGCGCGAGCGCCTCGGCCAGGGCCTCGGGGATCAGGGTCGGAACGGTCGCGGTGTTGGGGCCGCGCATGCAGGCGATCCGCTGCCGCCCGCGCGCCACCAGGATCTCGCCGCCGTTCTCGGTCACCTGTATGTAGTCGAAGGTGAACTCCAGCTGGGTCTGGCGCAGTTCCGAGAGCCTCATCCGGATCGACAGCTCGTCGAAGGCGGTGATCTCTGCGAAGAACTCGCAGTCCACCTTGAGGGTGAAGAGCTTGAGGTCGTCCTGCACCTCGGCGAGGACGGAGGGCGCCTTCTCCTTGAGGAAGAGCTCCCGGCAACGCCCCTGCCACCGCAGGTAGTTCACGTAGTAGACGTTGCCGACGAGGTTCGTCTCCTCGAAGCCGACGGTGTGGCTGTACTCGAAGTAGTCAGGGGTCGTCGCGGTCATCGGTCTGTACCCTCCATGGTCGTCCGTAGGTTGTCGGGGCCGGTCTGCGCACCGGGTTGCGTGAAACAACCCACTGGTCGCGGGCGCCTCCGGGGCGGCCGCTCGGCTCGGGAGGGAAGCGCGGACGCGGGCGCGCCCGACCGGGCGCGCGTGATCAGCCGCGGGCCGACGGCAGCAGCGGCAGCACGTTCTTGCGGCCGCTCGCCGAGCCGTCGGGGGCCGGCGCGCCGTAGGTGACGGAGATCCCCCGGCGCTGCGCGGCCTGCACGATCCCCGGCACCGCGCGCTCGGCGAGCGCGGCGATGGTCATCGCGGGGTTGACCGTCAGCGCGCCGGGGACGGCGGATCCGTCCGTGACGAAGATTCCCGGATGGTCGCGGAGCTCGTTGCGGTCGTCCAGGGCGGAGGTGTGCGGGTCGTCGCCCATCCGGCAGGAGGAGAGCGGGTGGACGGTGTAGGCGCCGACCAGGTCGTTGGTCCACGGCATGACCTTGGCCAGGCCGTCCTTCTCCAGGATCTCCTTGACCTCGGCGTCCGAGGCGGCCCAGGCGCCCAGGGTGTTCTTCGTCGGCTCGTACCGGAGGTTGCCCCGGCCGAGCATCTGCTGCGAGATGCGGTGGGAGTTGCCCGTCGCCGGCGGCGGGCCGAAGACCCCTTCGTTGTCGTCCTCGATCATCGTGAAGATCGTGAGCCAGGACGCCCACTGCTTCAGGATCTCCTTCTTCTCCTTGCCGAACCAGGACGGTCCGGTGGCACCGGGCACCTGCGCGAGGATCGTGCCGAGACCCGGCGGGAAGTAGAGCTGCTCCAGGGAGTAGCGGGAGTATTCGGGCAGCGAGCCGTCCAGCTTGTCCCAGCTGGCCACGGTGGGACCCTTGCCGATGTGGTTGGCGGCGTAGGCCAGTCCGTCGCCGCGCTCCAGGCCGAACAGTTCGGCCGCCTTCGCCTCGTCGATGACGGCGGTGTTGAGCCGCTCGCCGTTGCCGGAGAAGTAGCGGCCGACCGCCCGGGGCATCGTGCCCAGGTGCGCCTCGCTGCGCTGAAGGATGACCGGTGTCGCACCCGCGCCGGCTGCCATGACGACGATCTTCGCCTCGATGACGCCGCTGCCGGCCTGGAGGCGGTAGTCGTCGTCGTGCACGACGTTGTAGTGCACCCGGTAGGAGCCGTCGGGCGTGCGCGAGAGGTGCTGCACCTCGTGCAGGGGCCTGATGCGGGCACCGTGGGCGATGGCGGCAGGCAGATAGTTGACCAGCAGGGACTGCTTGGCCTCGAAGCGGCAGCCGGCCATCATCCAGTTGCAGTTCACGCACTTGGTGTTGTCTATGGCCACGGCGAGCGGGTTGGCGGTGCGGCCGGAGTGGTTGCAGGCCGCGGCCCACAGGCCACCGGCGTAACTGACGTCGTTCCAGTTCTGCTTGGTGATGGAGAGGGACTCCTCGACCCGGTCGTACCAGGGGTCCAGCGTGTCGCGGCTCACCGCTCCCGGCCACATCCGTCGCCCGATGGACCCCTGCCGGTCGAAGACGAACCGGGGTGCCCGGGGCATGGCGGCGAAGTAGACGACGCTGCCGCCGCCCACGCAGTTCCCGCCGAGGATGCTCATGCCGTCCCCGACCGTGAAGTCGAACACCCGGGTGTAGGAGGAGCCGAGCTTGTAGTCGTGCTCGAACTCCTTGCTCTCCAGCCACGGCCCGCGCTCCAGGACGGTGACGTCGGCGCCTCCTGCCGCCAGGTGGTACGCGGCGATGGCGCCGCCGAAGCCGCTGCCGATGACCAGGACGTCCGTGCGCTCGGCAGTGGTGCTCATGCGGGACTCCCGGTGGACGTGGTGTCGGGGTGGAGGCGGGCGAACTCCCGGCCGTAGCTGTAGTCCTCGAACCGCCACAGGCCGTCCGCGTCCGGCTGCGTCAGGCCCATGGCCTTCAGCCCCGGATGTCCGTCGGCCATCGCCTGTGCCGTGTTGAGGTGCGCTGCCGAGTCGAAGGCCATGTTGCAGAAGAGGGAGAGCAGTACCCAGAACTCCTTCTCCGGGTGGCCGGGTTTCGTCAGCAGCTGGATCAGGGCGGCCCGGTCCGGGTACTCCAGTGCCACGAAGGGCGGCACGGCCGGGTCCAGGGCGAGTCCCCGCTCCGCGGCGTAGGCCTGTGCGTGCTCGTTGACCAGGCGCACCAGGTCGTCCAGGCCGTCATGGATTCCTGTCGCGTCCCATTGCAGAAGCTCCAGGGCCCCCGCCTGGACGGCTCCGCCGCCGGTGGACACACCAGCGATGGCACGGTCGTCGGCGGAGCGCTTCTCGCCCGGCACGATCGTGTCGGCGTAGGCCTCCAGCGTCATGGTCCGGATGTCGCTGTCCGGCGCCCCTCGCTCATTGTCGTCGCGCAACTCGCTCTCCTTTCTCACGGTCCGGAGTGTGATGCCTTGCGGCGTGAAGAAAACTAGGGTCGTTCGACTGGTTCAAGCAACTAGCCAAAGTAGAGGCGAACTTGAAACCGACTCCCCGGAGTTGGCGCGAAGCGGCGACTGGAATTACGCGCGCGAGCGAGGTGCTCACTAGTCTCATCGAACGGATGTCTTCATTCATCACCTGCACGTGGAAATGCTTCTGCACGAGCACCGCATGCGGAAGTGAGCCCTGGCCTCATGTCTTGGGGGAAACGTGAAAAGTGACTCTGCCCAACGCGCCGTGGAACGCTCACCGCGTGTCGTACGGATCGATGAACTCATTCCTGCCGATTCGCCGCGTCTGAGCGGTATCGACCGGGCCCATGTACAGCGCCTCGCTACCGTCTACGCGTCCCTGCCCCCGGTGCTCGTCCACCGGCCGACCATGCGGGTCGTCGACGGCATGCACCGCATCAGCGCTGCCCTGCTGAAGGGGCTGGAGACCGTCGAGGTCACGTTCTTCGATGGCGCCGAGGACCAGGTGTTCCTGCGGTCCGTCGCCGCGAACATCACCAACGGGCTGCCCTTGTCCGTGGCCGACCGCAAGACCGCCGCGGCACGCATCCTGGCCTCGCACCCGACCCTGTCCGACCGCGCCGTCGCCGCGCACGTGGGGCTCGACGCCAAGACCGTGGCGGGTGTGCGGACATGTTCAGCCGCGGGTTCTCCGCTGCTGAACGTACGCACCGGAGCGGACGGCCGCATCCACCCTCTCGACCGTACCGCCGAACGCCTGCACGCCGCCGCGCTGCTCACCCAGGACCCGGCCCTGTCGCTGCGTTCCGTCGTCGAGCAGACCGGGCTGTCGCTGGGCACGGCACACGACGTCCGCCGCCGACTGCTGCGCGGTGAGGACCCGGTTCCGCAGAGCCGGCAGAGCGCGGGCGCGATGCTGGAGGCCGGGCCCGCGAAGAGGCCACGGCCGGCCGGAGCGCCGGTCGTGCCGGGTATCCGCCCGGGCCGCACGGCGACGTCCGCCGTGGCCGGCAGACCGCCGGTGTCCCCCCGGTCCCGGGCTCCGATGGAGGCGCTGCGCAAGCTCTCCCACGACCCCTCCCTGCGCCACTCGGACCAGGGACGCGAGCTCATGCGCTGGCTCCACAACCGGTTCCTCGTCGACGAGGCGTGGCGCCGGCGCGCGGACGTGGTCCCCGCCCACTGCGTCGACTCGATGGCGGAGCTGGCGCAGCACTGCTCCGACGCCTGGCGCCGGTTCGCCGAGGAGATGGTCCGGCGTCGGCACACCTCCGCGGCGGATGTCGCGGAGGTCCGTGCGACTCAGCCAACTCGCCGTTGACAGCTTACTTCGACAGGGAGATACGGTGACCACGAACACCATCGAGAATGCGGTTCGCCGGGTGGTCGATTACATGCATGTCAACCTCGGTCAGAACCTCACGATCGACGACATGGCGCGTACGGCGATGTTCAGCAAGTTCCATTTCACCCGCATTTTCCGCGAGGTCACCGGAACATCGCCCGGACGCTTCCTTTCCGCTTTGCGGATGCAGGAAGCGAAACGACTTCTGGTGCACTCTACACATAGTGTGGCCGATATCAGCAGTCAGGTCGGCTACAGCAGTGTCGGTACTTTCAGTTCGCGGTTCAAGGCCTGTGTAGGCCTTTCCCCGAGTGCCTACCGGGACTTCGGGGGCGTGCAGCCCGGGTTCCCCTCCACCGCGAGCCGCAATACTCCCGTCGCCCAGAACCTCTCGCTGCGCGGACGTGTTCATTCCCCTCCCGACGAGAAACCGGAAAAGGTCTTCGTAGGCCTGTTTCCCGGCCGTCTGCGCCAGGGCAGACCGGTGCGCTGGGTCACTCTGCAGGGCCCCGGAACCTTCGAACTCCGGGATGTGCCTGTGGGTACCTGGCACATCCTGGCCCACTCCGTCCCCGACACCCATGAGCCGCACTCGTTCGGTTCCGAACAACTCCTCCTCGGACAGAGCGGACCGCAGGTCGTGCACCCCGGCGCGCTGTTACGGCCGGTGGACATCCTCCTGCGCCTGGTGAACGCGCTCGATCCACCCGTCCTGCTGGCTCGCTTCGCATCCGATGAGCAGCCGGGGCCGCACGCGCCCCGCTGACGCACCGTCGCCCTGACCGCGGGGGCGCCGCGCCGAGGCCGCACGGTCAGCTCACCGCGTGGACCGTCATCGGCAGCCCCCCGCGCATCCGCAGCGAGAGCATGGGCTCGGCCACCGCCCGGTGGCCGGCGACGGTGCGCAGGTCGAGGTCGCGGGTGACCAGGGCCGTGACGAACACCGCCTCCATCATCCCGAGGTTGCTGCCGACGCAGAAGCGCGGTCCCGCGCCGAACGGGATGTACGCGTACCGGGGCCGGTCGGCGACCTGCCGGGGTCCGAACCGCTCCGGATCGAAGCGCTCGGGGGCGTCCCACAGGCCCGGATGGCGATGCATGATGTACGGGCAGATCAGCACGTCCGACTTGGCCGCCACCGTGTAGCCGCCGACCACGTCGCCCCGCTGGGCAACCCTGGGCAGGATCCACACCGGCGGGAACAGCCGCATCGCCTCCTGCACCACCATGGTCGTGTACGTCAGCCGATGAAGGTCCCCCAGTCCGGGGACGCCGTCGCCGAGGGCGGCACGGGCCTCCTCACGGACCCGGGCACGTACTTCCGGGTGCCTCTCGAGCAGGTGCAGGGTCCAGCCGAGGGTGCTGGCCGTGGTCTCGTGGCCCGCGAGCAGCAGGGTGACCAGCTCCTCGCGCAGCCGCTTGCGGGCCTGCTCGGGTCCCCCGTGCCGCCGGTCGGCCGCACTGATGATCCGGGACAGCGCGTCGTCGCCCGGCTCACCGCCTGCCATTGCGGCGCGGCGGTCGGCCACCAGCAGATCGGCCACCCGGTACAGCTCCCGGCGGGCGCGCCGGAAACGCGCCTGCGGTGGCAGCGGGAGCCAGCTGGGCACCATGCCCTGACTGACCATCTCCAGCATGGCCTGGTCCTGGACCTCCTCGAAGGAGTGCGCGAGCGACTCGTGCGCGGTGAGGTCCGATTCGAGCAGGGTCCGGCCCAGTACGCCGAGGGTGAGGCCGGTGATCTCCTGGAGGACGTCCACGGGCCCGCCCCCCTCGTAGCCGCGGAGCAGGGCGACCAGCTTTGCGGCCTCCTCGGCCACGGCGGACGCCTGCTGGTTGATGCGGCCCGGTTTGAACGCGGGCTGCACCACCTGGCGCTGTTCGCGCCACGTCTCGCCGTCGCTGGTGAGCAGCCCGTCGCCCAGCACCCGACGCGACTGCACCAGGCCGATGCCCTTGTGGTAGTTGTCGCTGTTGTCGGCCAGAACGTGCTTGGCGTAGTCGGGCCGGTTGAAGATGTACAGCTTCTTGGGACCCATGGAGACGCGGACGGCGTCCCCCAGGCCGGCCGCGTCCTTCATCATGCCGAGGCGGTCCACCGCCAGCTTCCTCAGCAGTCCCGGCAGCGCCCGCAGCGGCGGGCCGGGAGGATCGATCCTCATGCCGCCCTGCCTTCGCTCCGGTCCTGCGCGAACCGGCGGAAGCGGCCACCGGAGAACAGCATGCCCTCGTGAAGCGGCCAACGCGTGGCCGTGAGCACTTCGCCGAGGAAGATCGTGTGGTCACCGCCCCGGTAGACCTGCCGCTTCTCGCACTCCAGATGCGCCACCGCACCGGCGATCAGGCGTGCGCCGGACTTCTCGCCGAGCAGCCAGTCCACGGAGTCGAACTGGTCGGCGCCCGGGGGACGCGAGCTGTCCGCGAAGTGCCGGGCCGCCTTCTCCTGCCCGGCCTCCAGCACCGACACGGCGAATGTGGGCATGGCGGTCAGACGCTGGTGCATGACGGCGTCCCTGCCGACGCAGATGAGCACCAGGGGCGGCGAGAGTGAGACGGACGTGAACGAGTTGGCCGTCATGCCCCGGGGCTCGCTCCCGCCGACGGTCACCACGGTGACCCCGGTGGGAAACGTCCCGAACACGCCCCGCAGCTGCGCTCGGTCGTTCAGATCGACGGGCTCCGCGGGCGGAGCGGTGATCGGACTCATTTCTGCCTCCCTGCCGGCGGCCGGGTCCCGGCTCGATGCTGTGCCGACGTGTCGGGGATCGGTGGGGAATCGAGGACCGGCGCGGTCGCCGCACGGTTCGTCACGGCGGCCGGCCGGTCGTCCGGGCCGTCGGCCCGGTGGGTGGCGCCTGGGGTGGAGGTGACCGGGTGCGGGAAGCGCAACGCTCCCCGCACCCGCTCCGCGGCGCCGGTCATGTCCGGGACCCTCCCGGGTCCGGGGCGTCCGCGCCGTCGGTGAGGAAGGCGAAGACCACCGGCTCCCCGACGTGGCGCAGTGTGGTGACGAACGTGGCGATGCGCAGCCCGCCCGCCGTCAGGACGACCCATCCGGGCCTGGTCTGCGGGGCCAGGGTGAGGGGCACCCCGGCCAGCAGACCGGCCTTCCTCAGGCACTCGACGGCGGTCCACACCCGGGTCGCCGAGGTGTCCGGGTTCTCACCCGTTTCCTTGGCCACCAGGGCGGCCAGGTCCCCGTGCTCACCGAGCAGCCCCTCCCACACCGCCGGGTCGCGGGCGGTGACCTGCTCGATGTCGCAGGCCACGGTCGTCGAGGCGACGACGCCGAGGGTCATCCCCGGGCCGTGGGCCGCCGACAGACGCCGCGTGCCGTCGAGTTCGGGCCGGCCGTCGGGCCGGTAGCGCACCTTCACGCTCTCGCCCAGCGCCCGCTGGACGGCCCGGGCGGTGGCCGCTCGGCGACCGGTCCTGGAGTCCTCGGCGTCGGCCGGGTCCGGTTCGACGGCGACGTCGAGATGGGTGCCGAGCACTTCCTCCAGAGTCCGCTCCAGGTAGGGGCCGAGCAGCGGCGCGACCCACGGTCCCGAGCCGTCCGACTTGCGCACGGCGTGCAGGGTGAGTCCCTCCCACCGCTCGACGACCGTGCCGTCCGGAGTACGTACGGCGATGTCGTACACATAGGTGTCGCCGTCCCGGTGGCGCTCGGTCGCGCAGTAGCGGACCAGCTCCGGCAGGTCCTCGCCTGCGGCCATCGGATACATCCGCTCGATGCCGGAGGGCAGCAGGGTCGCGTCTGGGACGCACACCTGGTTACCGTGCATCAGGGCGTCACGCATCCCCGGGTCCGCGAGCAGGAGCGTGCCCGGCAGGTAGCCGGCGAACCAGCCGGACGGCGCGTCGATCGCCACATCGGCGTCGACGTGCCGCGCGGCGGCCCGGTGGAAGCGGCGCAGCCTCTGGAAGCGCTCGCCCTGGAAGAGCACGCCGCCGTACAGGTCGGTAGCGGGGTCCAGCGGGACGTCCGGAACGTTCGGGTCCGCCTGGCCGGGGGGACCGTCCGGGATCGCCCCGCTGTTGTAGACCAGCCGGGCCCGGAAGTGTTCGGCCACGAAACCGGTGTCCTGCGCGTGGACGGCCACGTCCACGGTGTCGGAGCCGGTGACGGTGGCCGCGATCCGGATGCGGGTCGTTCCTGTGGGCGGCACCACGATCGGGCGCAGGAAGCGCGCGTCCTCCAGGACCGGCACACCTTCTCGCCCGGTGACCGCGGAGGCGACCTGGACCATGGCCTCCATGCCGATCACCGCGGGCAGCAGCAGGTTGCCGTCCAGAAGGTGGTCGGCGAGATAGAGGTCCGTCCCGGCGTTGAGCTCGGCTTCGGTGACGAGCTCCACACCGTGGTAGCGCACCAGTGGCTCCCCGGTGAAGCGCAGCAGCGGCAGCGGCGGCTGCTCGCGCCGCACGGTCCCGATGCCTTCCGTGCGGCCGCTGATCACCGTCACCACGGGGGCGTCCGGGTCGGCGATCAGTCGGAGCAGGATCTCGATGCCCTGGTCGGGCGAGACGGGCACGATGCCCTCGCGGGAGAGCGACTCCACGACGGACAGCTTCTCGCCCATGCCGACGCCGGACCACACGGACCACTCCATGCACAGGGCGCGGCAGCCCGCGTTGCGGCGGGCGACGTCCTCGGTGAGGCCGGCCAGCCACTCGTTGGCGGTGGCGTAGTGCGCCTCTCCCCGCAGTCCTGCCCGGCCGATGATGCTGCCGAAGGTGACGAGGAGTTTCAGGTTCTCCTCGCCGACCACGGCCAGCACATTGCGCAGCCCGTCGACCTTGGGGGCGAGCGTGCTGTGGACGGCGGCCATGTCGAGCCCGGTGAGCGCGGCCGGCTCGTTGCGGCCCGCTCCGTGCAGAACGGCGGTCACGGAGCCGAGAGCCCCGGTCAGCTCGGCGACCGCCTCGGCGACGCGCACCGGGTCGGTGACGTCGGCGGCCACGTAGCCGACCCGTACGCCGCTGTCCCTCATCCGCTGCAGATTCGCGGCGAGATCCTGGTCCTGGCCGGGGTCGGAACGGCCCATCAGGGCCAGAGCCGCTCCCGTTCGCTCGGCGACGGCCAGGGCGCATTCGGCGGTGATGCCCTTGCCGCCGCCGGTGACGAGCAGGACGTCCTCGGAGCCCAGCACGTGGTCGGTACGCTCCGGTGCGAAGGGCAGAGCACGGAGAACGGGCACCCGGCGGCTGCCGTCCTCGGCGAGGTGTACCTCGCTGAAGCGGGCCGTCGCGGCGACCTCGTCGGCGACCCGGTCCGCGGCCCCGTCGGCCACCGGGGTGTGGACGACGGTGGTACGCAGGTGGGGCGCCTCCAGGTGCAGGGTCTTGGCCAGCGCGGCCGTCCCCCGGTCGTGCTGCACCAGGACGAAACGGCGTTCCGGCTCGCCCGAGAGAGCGGACTTCGCCCCGTCCAGGGCGAGTTCGAGCTGCTCCGGGGAGCAGGCGGGCGGCAGGCAGACCAGGACCCCGGAGCCCACCGCGGCGTTCTTCAGGGCGCGGTGCACGTCGTGGGCGAAGGGGTGGCCGTCAGTGGTGAACAGCTCCCAGGTTCCGCCCTTCGTGTCCGCCACGGCGGCGGGGAGGGGCAGTTCGTCGAGGTCGACGGAGAAGGGCCGGGCCCAGGGTGCGGCGCCCGTGACGAGGGGCGCCGCGGCATCGGTGTCCCCACCGGTGTCGACCAGGGTGGTGAGAGCCGTGGCCAGTTCGGCCACGGTCGCCGTGGCGAAGTTGGTCGGGATGTGAGAGGCGGCGAGACCGAGCTGGAGGGCGGCCTGGTTGACGATCTGGCCGACCGTGATCGAACTCATGTGCAGGTCGTCGAGGAGACTTTTGCTCTCGTCGATCAGCTCGAGCGGAAGCTCCGCGCGTTCGGCGACCAGGGCGCGCAGTACGTCGAACGCCGACTCCCCCGCCGAACTGCCGGCGTCCGCGGCCGTTACGGCGTCGGGCTCCTGGACGAGCGCGGCGGGAAGCGTCAGCTCGGGTGCCTGTTCGCAGGGGCTGGCCAGGAAGCGGAACTCGGCCCCCACCTCCAACGGCCGCGTCAGCCGGTCGTTGAAGAGCCGCTCGTGGACGATCGGAGCACCCATCACGTAGGCGGCTCCGACGACCTGGAGCAGACCACGCAGGGACTCGTCGTCGGTGTTCAGCGCGATGGCGGGTTTCTCGGTGGCGCCCGCCGCCAGGGTGCTGAGGACACGGCCGGGACCGACCTCGACGAACAGGTCGACCTCGGCCGCCGCCGCTCGGACCGCCTGGGTGAACAGCACCGGGTCGGTGATCTGCTGTCGCAGGAGCTTGGCGAGGTCGGTGTCGCTCTCCAGTTCCGCGCCGGTGACGGTGGAGACGACGCGGCGTTCCATCCCGCCCAGTCGCGCTCCCGCGAGCCAGTCGCCGAAGGAGTCGGCGGCCGGAGCGACGAGGGGTGAGTGGAAGGCGTGGGACACGGCGAGGCGGGTGAAGGCGATGCCCGCGGCCGCTGCCCGCCCGGTCACGCTCTCGACGGCCTCGACCGTTCCGGCGATCACCGTCTGGCGGGGGCCGTTGTACCCGGAGATCACCACGGGGAGCCCTTCGACGAGGGCCCCGGCCTCCTCGGGGGTGGCGGTCAGCGAGGCCATCGTGCCCGAGGCGCTGTGCTCGGCCATGGCTGCCCCGCGGGTGCGTGCGGCCTCCAGCAGGGTGCTGGAGTCCATCGCGCCCGCCCAGTGGAGGGCGGAGAGCTCGCCGAGGCTGTGGCCGAGCGCGATGTCGGCCTCGACGCCCAGCGCGTCCAGCACGCGCAGACCCGCCGTCGAACCGGTGACGATGCGCGGCTGCGCCACGTCGGTGGCGACCATGTCCCCGGCGGTGGGCAGGCCGGCGCGCGCGTACACGTCGGCGGCCTCGGTGAAGCGGCGGGCGAGCGCGCCACCGGCGGTGGACGTGCCGGAACCCTGCCCCGGGAAGAGGAAGCCGATGCGGGCCGCCTCGACGGCCCTGCCGAGGAAGGTACGGCCGTCCGAGGAGAAGACCGGGCCGTCGCCGGGCGTATGGGTCCCGGCGGTACGGGCCGCACTGCGCAGCCTGAGCTCCGCGTCCTCGGGCGAGGTGACGACGACGGCGGCCCGGTAGGGCAGCTCGCGCAGTTCCCGCTGGAGGGTCACGGCCAGGTCGCCGAGCTGTGCGTAGGAGACCTGTGCGGCGAAGTCGGCCACCCGCGTCAGCCGCTGGGCCAGCGCCGCGGGCGATTCCCCGTCGAGGAGCAGCAGTTCGGAGTCCTGGAGGGAGTTGGCCAGCAGAGTGGCCCGACGGCTCGCGCCCCGGCGGCGCCCGGAGGCGGCCGACCTGTCGAGAACGACATGGGTGTTGATCCCGCCGAACCCCATGGCGGTGATCCCGGCGCGGAGCGGGGCGTTCTTCGGCCACCGCTCCGCCTTGCGCAGCACCCGCAGGTTTGCTGACTCTGTGGTGAGCAGTTCGTGAGGGTCCACGCAACCGATGGCGGGTGGCAGCACCGCGGAGTCCAGGGCCATCACCGCCTTGATCAGTCCGGCCACCCCCGCCGCCGCCTTGGTGTGGCCGATCATGCCCTTGACGGAGCTGATGACGGCGCTGGGAGCCCGCGGGTCGGCCTGGGTGCGCGCGCCCATGATGGCCTGGAGCTCGGTGGCGTCACCGACCGCGGTGCCTGTGCCGTGGCCCTCGAAGAGCGGCACGGTCTCGATGCCGAAGCCCGCCCGCTCGTAGGCACGGGACAGCGCGAGCTGATACCCGCTCACCTCGGGGCGAGTGATGCCGCCCTGCCCGTCGGAGGAGATGCCCCAGCCTGCGATGGAGGCGTAGACGCGGCGCCCCGCGGCGATCGCGTCCTCCTCGCGCATCAGCACGACCATGCCGCAGCCCTCGCCCGGCCAGAAGCCGTTGGAGCCGCGGTCGTAGAGCCGCATCTCCTTCCGGGCGAGCGCACCGGTCTTGGCGAAGCCGATGATCTCGAAGGGGTCGATGGACAGGTCGACGCCGCCGGCGACGGCGACATCGAGGTCGCCGCCCTGCAGCGAGGTGGCCGCGGTGGTGATCGACAGCAGCGAGGAGGAGCACGCCCCGTCGACGGTGTAACCCCCGCCGTTCAGGTCGAAGTGGTTGCAGATCCGCCCGGCGATGGTGTTGGACAGGCCACCGGCGAGGGTGTCCTCGTCGACCGCGGGAAACGGCTTCTTGTAGGCGCCCTCCACCCCCTGGAGGAACGTGCCGATGCGGTCGTCGTCCCAGTCCTGCCCCTTGAGCGCGTCGGCGAGCACCCGGCGTACGTAGGGCCATCGCAGGCGCATCCCGTTGGCGCGGGAGAACTCGCCGGTCAGGGTGTTGCCGATGACGACTCCGGTGCGCTCCCCGGGCAGGCCCTGGCCGTCGGGGAAGCCCGCGTCCGCGAGGGCCCGGGTCGCCGTGTCCAGGGCGAGCCAGTGAGTCAGGTCCGTGGAGCGGTAGGTGCTGCCGGCGATCCGGTGGGCCACACGGTCGAACTCCCATCCCTCCAGGACCGCGGCGTTGCGGGCGTAGAAGGTGTCGGGCACCGTGGGGTCCGGGTTCCAGTAGTCGTCCAGGCGCATCCGGACGTCGGGCAGTCGGCGGAAGGCGCGCCGCCCGGCGACCGCGTTCTCCCAGAGTTCGCGGGGCGTGGCGGCGTCGGGGTACGTGCACGCGAGCCCGACGATGGCTATTCGACTCATACGGGCACCGCCGCCTTTTTCTTCGTCACTCGATCAGCCGCGCACTTGCCGTGGAAGCAGGTGCCGTCCTTGCAGGGATCGCCCGAGAGCACGACCGCCGCCGTTCGCGGCGCGGCGTCCGCCGGTACGGGCGCGGGGGCGGACGGCTCCGGGGCTGGAGCGAACTGTTCGGCCGGAGCGTTCCCGTGCTCCGGGGACGCGGCCACCGGGAGCGCCTGCCGTGCCACGGTCTCGCGCTGCTTGGAGAGGAAGTGCAGGCCCCACAGGTAGCCGCCGCGGATCAGGCACACCAGAGCGGTGGCGAAGAAGATGCCGTACGCGATGCCGAGAGCGGTCAGCACCCCGTACATCGCGGCGACGCCGGCGCCGAAGGCGATCTGGGAGGAACGCTTGGAGGGCGAGGTGCCGGGGTCGGTGACCATGTAGTTGGTGAAGAGGACGAAGGCCACTCCGGTCATCATGCCGAGCGCCGCGGGGATCGAGGTCCCCATGACCAGGCCTCGGACGACGGCCTGCACGACGAAGCCGACGAGCCAGGCCATGATCAGCCACATACGGCCGGTCAGCTTCGCGTTCAGCATGGTGCCCAGGGTCAGGATGATCGCCGGGAGGACCCAGTCGGCGGGCCCGTACAGGTACTCGGTGAAGTGGTAGGGCGGTGCGATGCTGGCCCAGGGGAAGAGGAGCAGGATCACCGCGATGCCGAAGTTCGACGGGTTCATGTAGTGCCGCATGCGCCCCTTGAGCGGGGCCCGCAGGACCCACTTGGTGCCGACGGCCACGATGACGCCGAAGATCATCACCCAGACGCGGTCGTTGACGTAGGTCAACATGTTCACGGCGAGACCGGTGATGTGCGCGGGGAAGAGGAACTCGACCATTCCCTTGAACCCGCCGCCGGCGTAGCGGGGGGCCCGCTTCTCGCCGCGGGCGCTGACGGCCTCCAGCGTGATCTCCACCACGTAGGCGGTGAGGACCGCGATGAACGGCCACAGCCAGGGCTGCTCGAAGCCGAGGAAGGTGTACCCGGCGATGTTGAGGACCGAGATCGAGATCGCGAACCGGCGGAGGGCTGTGGTGACCTTCACGTCGTGCCGGGGCGCGGCCGTGAGTGTCTTGGTTTCGGGCACGGTCACTTCTCCTTCACGTCGGCGCCGAGTTCCAGCGAGTGCCGGCCGGGGGTCAGCTGGAGGTCCTTGCTGCGCACCTGCCCGGTACGGTCACGCCATGTCAGGCGGGTCCGCATGGGGCCCTCGGCCTCCTGGCCGAGGCCGATGTGCACGTCCTGGCTGCGCTTGCCGGAGTGGCCGCTGCCGCCGTCGACACGCCCGAGGCGGGTACTGCCGTCGGACAGGGTCACGGTGACCTGCGCGCCGATCACGGGCGAACCGGCCTCGTCCGTCAGACTGAGGTTGAGGTAGCCGCCGGTGTCCTGGCTCATGTTGCAGTAGAAGACGGGGTCCTCCCACTGACGTGCCACGACCATGTCGAGGCGCCCGTCGCCGTCGGCGTCACCGGTGGCGATGCCCCGGCTGGGCACGGGTACGGCCAGACCGAGCTGCTTGGACAGGTCGCTGTAGGCCTCGCCGTCCTTGTCCTGGACGAAGAAGCGCAGGTGCTGGTCGCCGGCGAGGTCATCGCCCTCCTCCACCCGGGGCCAGAAGCGGGGGTGCTTGACCAGCGCGTCGTTGGCTGTGGCGAGTTCCTGGAGCTGCGCCCAGCGGTTGCGCTTGCCCTTGACGAAGCCGACTGCCTGGGTGATCTCCTGGATCCCGTCGTTGTTGAAGTCGCCCATCTTCACGTCCCAGCCCCATCCGGACCAGGCGAGGTTGAGCGGTGCGCTCTCGTCCTTGTAGGGGGCGACGCCGTCGCGGAACTCGGCCCGCAGGTCGGCCTTGTCACGGGCCGTACCGATGAAGGCGAAGTTCGACTCCTGGATGCCGAAGGACGTCGTGATGTTGGAGACGAAGGCGTCGTACAGGCCGTCGTTGTCCAGGTCGCCGAAGTCGACGCCCATGCCCTTGAAGGAGCTGCGGCCGATCTCCTTGGACTTCGGCGTGGTCGCGGTGTGCCTGGCCTTGACCTCGCTGAACTTGAACGTGCCGGGGGTCGACCTGTTGTACAGGAGGGCCGAGGTCCCGAAGTCGTGCCCGAGGTACATCTCGGGGCGCTGGTCGCCGTCCAGGTCGGTGGCCGAGACGGCCAGCGTCCAGCCCTGGTCGATGTTCTTCGGCAGGACGTTCTTGACCTGCTCGTAGCCGGAGGGTGTCCAGCGGAAGAAGTGGCCGCCGCCGCCGTTCTGGGCGTGGGACAGCGAGTCGTTCATCGTCACGCCGCCGTGCACGGTGTCGTCCAGGACGGGGCTGTCGGGGAAGTAGTTGCCGATGTAGATGTCGTTGTGCCCGTCGCCGTCGAAGTCGGCGACGGCCGCGGCGTTGGAGTTCCACAGCGGGCCGGTGTAGGCGTCGGTGCCGTTGCCGGAGACGAGTTCGACGGGCTCGAAGCACTTCGGGTCCATGGTCGTCGTGTCCTTCCCGGGCTCCTTCTTCGCCTGGAAGATCACCGGGGTGCGGCCCCAGTAGTAGACGAGCAGGTCCATCGCCCCGTCTTCGTTGAAGTCGCCGGGGACACAGCCGATCGGGGCCATGATGTCGCTCTTGGGCAGCGGCGCCGGGTCGAGGACGAACGGGGCGTACGAGGTGCTCTCGCGTCCGGGCACCGGGGCGGGGGTGACGACGACCTGGTCGATCTGCGGGTCGGTGACGCACAGGTCGTTGGGCAGGCCGTCACCGTCGATGTCGTTCATGGCGACGCCCGCGCCGACCGAGGAGATCCACGCCTCGATGTGCTTGTAGGCCTTGTTCACCTTGCGGACGCTCTGTTTCTCGTATCCGCCCGGCATGGATATCGCCATCGGCTTCAGATCGAAGCTCTCCGCCATCTCCGCTTTTTCGGAAGCGCTGGACTCCGCCGGTTTCACCGCGTAAAAGGTGCCGACCATGAGAACGAGTGCGATCACCCCGGGTGCCTGTTTCCGCAGCCAGGAAATTGGATGTGTCATGCGACGGCGCCCTTCTGCTCGTGCGGAACGGAACTGATGGTGGTGGCGATGTGCCGCCTCCAGGCCTCGAAGGCCGGGATCTCCCCGCCGTCGCAGGTGGCGGGCCGCGCGTCGGTGCACACCTGCGAGGCTTCCGCGGGGGTCCGGCCGCCGCACAGGACGCGGGCCGCCAGGTGCGTGTGGGCGGTCGTCGTGCCGGCCCGTTCCCGGGCCTCGCAGGCGAACGCGGAACCCTGCACGAGGCTGGGCAGGTGGTCGCCCGCGTGCTTGGCGAAGCGCCGCAGCTCGTCCTCGTCGACGCTTCCCGCGTAGGTGCAGGCGAGTCCGGCACCGGCGTACAGGTCGCCGTGGCGGTGCTCGGGGAACGTGCCGATGAGGTCGGCCACGACGTCGGGGTCGGTGCCCCCGACGAACCACATGGCCCGCCCGATGCCCTGGTCGATGGCGCGGGCGCTGTAGGCGTCCGGGCCGCCCTTCCAGGTGAAATGGTGCTCGGCGGCGGGGTCACGGACGTAGGAGCCGGTCTTGAAGTACGCCTGGTGGAAGCCGTATCCGTCCAGGATCAGCCAGCGAAGCACAGGGTCGGTCGCGGTCACGTCGGGCCACAGGAACCTGGGCAGTCGTGCCATCGCCCAGCCGATGCCGACGTAGATCATGTAGTTGTGGCGGCGCCCCTCGCCCTCCAGGATCCCGGTCAGCCTCCTGCTGCCCCCGGTGAGGGAGTCGAGCATGACCGCGCCCATGCCGGCGCCCTCGTAGGCGAAGCCGCGAAAGGCCCGGGGAACGGTCTCCAGCCAGTCGACGGCCTGGTCCGCCGTACGCGCCTCGACCGCGTAGGCGTACCCCTGGAGGAAGCTCGTCCCGACCGTCTCCAGCTGGTGCTTGGCCTCGGCATTCTTGACGTGGAATCCCCGTGTTTCCAACAGCGTTTCCCGGACGTTGGGAGTGAGAACTCGGCGCCTCAGCGCACGCAACATGGACACCTAGAAGACCGCCCCTCGATTCCTTTGCCTGCGATTCCTTTTCTTTGAATCCGAACATATTAAATTAGGGTGACCGAATGTCTACTTCAGAAATGCTTAGAGGGAATTCACCGGCAGCTTTTCGCGCACCGACCGGCGCCAGATCTCATAGGTGGGGACACCGTCGGCCGCGCCTGCCGGCGGCGCGGCGTCGTCGGCGAGTGCGGCAGCCGACTCGACCGTGATTCCGGCCAGCGCGTGCAGCGCGGTCCGGGTGTGCTCGGGAACGGTCCCGGAGAAGTGGCGTGCCTTCGCGGCGAACACGGAGCCCTGGGCGACGTGCCCGCTCAGTTCGCCGGACCGGGCGCGCAGCGCGTCCAGCTCGGCCGCTGTGGAACAGCCGGCGAACGTGGCGGCGAGCCCGACGCCCGCCCACAGGTCCGGCCGGCGCTCGGAGGCGAACCTGCGGACGGCGGCGCAGACGTCCTCCACCCGCGCGCCGTGGATGAACCACAGGGCGCGCCCGATGCCCTGGTCCACCGCCCGCTGGAAGTAGTCCGGGTGGCCGTCCCAGGCGTACGGAGTGTCCAGGCGCTGGTCGTCGACCCAGCGCGCGGGGGCGAAGTAGGCGCGGTCGAAGCCGTAGCCGTCGACCGCGAGCCAGGTCATCGGCGGATAGAAGTCCTCGCCGTCCAGCTCGGGCACGACCTTCTTCCACAGCGGCCTGGGCAGCTTGGCCATCGCGAAACCGATGCCGATGTAGTTGAGGAAGATATGCCGGCGCCCGGCGCCCTGGAGCAGCTCAGCGGTGCGACCGCCACGGCCCGGCATCGAGTCCCGGATCACCGAGGCCATGGTCGCGCCCTCGTAGGCGAAGCCCCGCAGCTCCAGGTCCACCAGGGAGAGCCGGCGTTCGGTCTCCCAGAGACTCCTCGACTCGATACCCCACTCGAAACCGGTCACCACCGTCTGGGGGATGGCCTCCAGCTGCCGGGTCGCGGCGGTCTCGGTCACCGGGAAGCCGCGGCCCGCGAAGCTCACGTCACGGAGGGACGGAGCCATCAGAAGTCTGCGCAGAGATCCCATCGCCGATGCCACGCGTGCCTCCTTCAACCGGCCACCGAGGGGGTGGCGAAGGGCCTCATGGTCGGCTCGCTGCAAAGATCAGGGCATCTTCGCAAATGCGCAACACCCTTGCGGCACAAGGGGTTTGATAGTAAATGAACGCGCCCGCAACTCATCGCTTGCGATGCTCGGACCGGGTGGCGCAGGCCGGGAACTCAGCGCGCCCGACGCACGGCCACCTCCTCCTCGTGGATGTCGCGTCCGCAGGAGGAACAGCCCAGGCGCACGCGTACGTCGCCGTCGCACCCGACGTGCCGCGCCTGCCTCGGCGGTCCCAGTTCGGCGGGAAGATTCCGGTCACCCCACTGCATCAGTGCGACCACGGCGACGGTGAGCTCGCGGCCCATGGGCGTGAGCGGGTATTCGTGGCGTACCGGCTTCTCCTGGTACACGACCCGTCTCATGACACCCAGCTCGACGAGACGGCCGAGCCGGTCGGCGAGCACATTGCGCGAGATCGGCATCTGACGGAGGAATTCGTCGTAGCGCCCTGCGCCCAGCAGGGCGGAGCGGACGATCAGCAGGTTCCAGCGCTCCCCGATGACTTCCAGGGAACGGGCCAGCGAGCAGTCCTGTCCTTCGTACGTCCGTGGCAGCATGCCCGACGGTACCGCCCGGGTTGCATCACAGGACCTGGGAGGCGGTCGCGGGGGCGGAAAGAGAGCACGGCGGAAGAAGCCCGCGCGCGCGGGGGCCTGGTGAGATGGGCCACTGTTCTCCTCGTTCCCCGACCGTGGAGGTCCAAGCATGGCCATCAGTACCGGAGTGTCACCGTCCGCACTGCGAGGCGGGATCGACTCCATCAACAGCCGTCACCATCAACTCGGCTTGCGCGTGTTCATGTTCATCGTCGTCGCACACTGGGCGGAGCACCTGGTCCAGGCTTACCAGATCTACGTCATGGGCTGGCCGATCCCGGAGGCGCGCGGCGTGCTCGGGGTGCCGTTCCCGTGGCTGGTCACCTCGGAGTGGATGCACTACGGATACGCCCTGGTGATGATGGTCTTCCTGTTCCTCCTGCGGCCGGGCTTCACCGGCAGTTCGGCCACCTGGTGGAAGACGTCCCTCGGTCTCCAGGTGTGGCATCACCTGGAGCACCTGCTGCTCCTGGCACAGGTGCTCGCCGGGGCCCACCTGCTGGGCAAGGCCGCTCCGACGAGCCTGATCCAGCTGATCGCGCCCCGCGTGGAACTGCACCTGTTCTACAACACCCTGGTGACGGTGCCCATGGTGGTGGCGATGTATCTGCACACCCGCGCGAACCGGCCGGACAACGCCGCCGCGCGGTGTGCCTGCGCTCCCAAGGACTGAATCCCATGGCGAGGAGCGGCAGAAAGCCCTCCGGGTTCGTGTCCCTGCTACTCCTGCTGGCCGGAGTCCTGCTGTTCTGGCTGACGGTGCCGGACTTGGGCAACGCGGCCAGGGCCGCCACCGCGGACGGGCCGCGGGGCATCTTCACCGCGGCCCGTCTCGTGTGCGCCGGACACGCCGGGCACACCACGTGCGAGTGGTCGGGAACGTTCCGGTCCGCCGACGGCACTGTGGAGCTCGGGAACGTCAAGCTGTACGGCAGTGACCGGGACACCTTCGAGGCCGGACGGACCGCGCCGGCCGTGGACGTGGGCAACGCGGGGCGGGTTTACGATCCGACCGGGTCGCGTACCTGGATCATCACGGTCGTGCTGGTGGCCGTCGCCTACGGCCTGCTCGCGGCCGTGGCCCGCCGGCACCTCATGCCTCCCCCGCCGCCTCGGCGGAACGCCCCGTCGGCGGCGGCGTGAGCCTCGCGCCACACGGCCCCGTCGGATGCGCCCGCTCCCCCTTCGACGGCCTCGCAGGGGGCGCTTCGCTCAGCCCGTCGCCAGGCCGGCGGGCCGGGCGCCGGTCAGCTCCAGCCGGCTGTACGCGAAGGCGGCCGAGACCAGCGTCATGTGATGGTGCCAGCCGGGGTAGGACCGCCCCTCGAAGTCGAGCAGCCCGAAATCGTCCTCCAGCGACTGCACCGTGGCGCCCGCCCGGTGCTGGAGTCTGGCCAGCGCGATCAGCTCGTCGGTACGCCGCTGTGTCATGTTGGTCAGCCAGATCCGGGGGGAGCGGGGCCCCACGCAGGAACGGACGCCGAAGACCCGGTAGGTGGGGTGCGGTGCCTGCCGGGCGAGCCGTACCTGCGGCAGCCTCACCAGCGTGGTCATCACCGCGGTGCGGTCGGCACCGCGGTCGAGCCCTTCATGGGCGTTGGGTCTGAACTGGGCGCTGTGTTTGAGGCCGAACAGGCGCTGTGCTTCCACGGCTGCGGGTAACTTCGAGGCGTACGCGCCGCGCGCGGTCGTGCCGCCGACGACGGGGACCACCGGTGTCCGGCCGGGCAGGGAGACGATGAACTCGCGGCCGCGGCGGCTGAGTCCGCGCACCAGCGAGGCCACCCCGGTGTGGTGGCTGAGGTCGGCCACCACCGGCCGGGCGCTGAGCTGGGTGCTTGCGCACAGCAGGTCCACGAGGTCGAGCGCGTGCTGCTCGATGGTGCGGTGGTCGGCGTCGTCGGGGATGCGGGCCCGTGCGCGGCGTGTCTGGTCGTCGGCCCAGGTACCGGGCAGCAGCAGCCCCCAGTGCATGGGAACGGCCTCCGTCCCGCTGGTGAGGAACGCGCCGACGGCCAACTGGCAGTTGACGGAGCGTCCGGTGGCGGGGACGAAGCGCCGGTGCACGCCGCAGGAGTGGTCGCCCCGCTTGCGGAGCACCGCCGCCGAGAGCACCCAGGCGTGCGGGGACAGCCGCTGCTCGGCCCACCGCATCAACTCGGCCCGTGCCGGGGCCCAGTCCCAGGGACTGGCGTTGAGGAACTGGTGCATCGACTGGGAGGCGGTGGGCGAACCGGAGACGGTGGCGGCCATCCGGCGTACCGACTTCTTGCCCTCGGTGGTCAGCAGGCCCGCCAGGTACGCCTGGGCCCAGGCCCGCTGATCGGCCCTCGGCAGATGCCCGAAGACCTGCTCGGCAAGTACGGAGACCGGCACGTGCGCGTGGCTCACGTCGTGGGCCGCCATGGTTCGTTCCCTTCTACTGGGCATCCGATCGAGCGCTCCGATAGAATAGCGAACGTTATCTTTTTTTCCAACAGGACGGGGGAGCGCTCCCGTCGGTTGGGAACGAGCGCCGAACCTGGTCGTAAACGAAGATCAAGGACGCTCCAACCCTCGCTTGACCAAGCCTTTTACCTACTTGAGCCATCGTGGTTGCTCCTCCGTCGCGGTCCCGCCCGAGCTGGGACGTCGCCGACCGCCCGAGGGAGAACACCGCAACCCCTATCGGCATCGAGGTGCCGCGCAGCGTGCGCCCTACGGCCGAAGATTGTCGGAGAGGACATGGTGAAACAGGAACGGGCGGCACGTACACGGAGAACTCTCCTGCGGTCCGCCGCGGCGCAGTTCGACCTCGACGGGTACGCCGGTGCTTCGCTGGCCAAGATCAGCAAGGCGGCCGGCATTTCGCTGGGTGCGGTCACCTTCCACTTCTCCTCCAAGGCCGACCTCGCCGAGGCCGTCGAGGCCGAGGGGCGGGCCACGGTCAGGGCCGCCATCGAGCGGATCGAGGACCTCTCCGACGCGCCCTTGCGGCACCTGGCCGATCTGACTCTGGAACTCGCCCGCCTCATCGAGCAGAAGGACGCGGTCCGAGCCCTGCTACGACTGGAGAGGGAGCGTCCGGGCAGCTCGGCATGGACGGAGATCTGGCTGCCCACCGCCGACGAACTCCTGCAACGGGCCTATGAGGACGGGGACCTGCTGCCTTCGGCGCACCCCGAGGTCTTGGCAGCGCTGATCGTGCACCTGGTGGCCGGTGCCGAGATCGTCTTCCGCCGCCATCGTGCCGCCGGGTTGCCGACCCCGGACAGTTCGGTGGAGTTGCTGAGCCGTATCTGGCAGCTGGTCATGACGGGGGCGGCGAACGAGCCGGCCCCCGGGTGAGGCCCGCCTCCTCGGCCGCGGGGGTCCCGCCATGACGGCGCATGCCCCGGGTGCGCCCGTCACACCGGCGTCGGGGGAGGGGGTCAGACCGCACTGCAGCCCCCGTCCACGGGCACGGCGCCACCGGTCACGAAGGAGGAACGGTCGCTGCACAACCAGGCCGCCGCCTCGGCGATTTCGAGCGGGTCCGCCATGCGGTGCTGGATGGCGCGCGCGGCCACAGGCCGTTTCGTCCCGCTGCGCACGCTCCCCTCCGTCAGCTCGGTGCGGGTGCTTCCCACCACCAGGGCGTTGACCCTGATTCCCCTGGACCCGTACTCGGCGGCCGCGGCCTTGGTCAGCCCGAGCACCGCGTGCTTGGCGGCCACATAAGGAGCCAGCGCTCCGGTGGCGAAAAGACCCGCGGTGCTGGAGGTGTTCACGATCGTTCCGCCGGTGCGCTGGTCCAGCATGAGCGGTATCTGGTGGCGCAGGCAGTTCCACACCCCGCGTACGTTGACGTCCATGATCTGGTCGTAGACGGAGTCCTCCGTCTCGTGCAGATCGGTTCCCCGCGAACCCCACCCCGCGTTGTTGAAGGCGGCGTCCAGTCCTCCGAAACGCTCCACCGCCACCGAGACGACCTGCTCGACGTCAGCGGGACTGGTGACGTCACCAATGACCGCGACGGCCCGCCCCGCGTCGGCGCGGATCTCCTCCACCAGGTCGTACAGGAGTTTCTCGCGCCGTGCCATCAGGATGACCGAGGCGCCCTCGGCGGCGAAGAGACGGGCCGCGGCGGCCCCGATCCCGCTGGAGGCACCCGTGATCATGATTCTCTTGTCCCGGAGCAATCCGCTGTTCCGCAGTAATCCGCCCGAGCCTGTGTTCATGTACCCCTCCCCCACACGCCCCCGCCGAGGACAGGGACGTGACGCCGATCACTGTGTCCCCCCGGCACGACCATAGCGGGCGTCGGGTGAACGCCCAGGGTCTATCGGCAGAAATCTGGGGCGCCGGGTCAGCCTGGGCCCTACGGCTTCCGCTTCTTCAGACCGGCCGCCGGCCTGCCGCGCGTCTCGCCGAAGACCATCAGCTCGGCCGTGCCCGGCCCGGCGATCGCGGGAAGCACGCAGTACCAGATCTCCTCCACACGCTGGGGCAGATCGCGTCGGCCGGATTCCATCTGGGCGTGCATCTGCGCTCCGGTGCAGGCGCTCACCACCATGCGTGCGAAGGCCGGGATGTCCACACCGTCGCGGAGCTGACCCATGTCCTTCGCTTCCGTCAAGGCCAGCGCGGCCACCTCGGCCCACTGCTGATGCGAGTTCTCCTCGGCGGAGATGAACAGTTCCTGATCCGTCACCAGTCGGGCCCCAGCCAGCAGAAGCGGCTCGTCGAGCATCTGGTAGGACCAGGTCAGAGTGATGTCGATCAACCTCTGCAGGCCCTTCGCGGCAAGCGGCGGCGAGACGATGTCCGGCTGGCTGCGCACTATCTCCCGAGCCAGCGCTTCCTTGTTCTTGAAGTGGAAGTACATGGAACCGAGCGTCACGCCGGCCCGGTCCGTGATCCGCGAGACGCTCGCACCCGCGAAGCCACTTTCGGCGAACACTTCGGCGGCAGCGCGGATGAGCTTGGCCCGCGTCCGCCGTGCGCGCTCCTGCATCAGTGGGCGCTGCTCGGGTGACTCCGTCATATGTCCCGTCTCGTAGACAAAAAAAGAATAACTCTTACGATACAGCGAAGGCCCTCCGTCCGGACTTCGAGGCGGGGCGCCGTAGCACGTTCAGGCACCCAAGCACGGTCAGCATTCGATGATCCAGGGGGAGTGCACACGTGATGAGTTCAGCCGAAAACAAGGCCCCGACCGGCCTGCACCCGCAACGCCCCACCGTAGCCAGCCGCCTGGTCCGCAAGACGAATCCCTCGGAAGTGCTCATCACCGCGTGGCGCGGTGTCTCGGAGAACCAGCACGTCGTCAGCGCCGAATGGCCTTTCTCCCATCCGTTCTACACCCCGGAGCCGGAGGCGCACAGACCTCTGCTCCTCACGGAGAGCATCAGACAGGCCCTGGCCCTGCTGTCCCACACGGAGTTCCGGATACCCCTCGACCACCGTCTCGGCTGGGATTACATCAGCTGCTCCGCCACCCCCGAGGGCCTGCGGACCACCGCGGAACCGGCAGCCGTCGAACTGCACATCTCCCACACCTCGGTGAGCCGGCGCCGCCTGGGCTGCGCCCGGCTGTCGGCGGAGGTCGAGGCCGTACGCGACGGAGTACGCGTGGGCACCGCCCAGATCAGGTACACCTCCTACCCCGAGGCTCTCTACCGCAGGTTGCGCGGCCCCTACGCCGACGCGGCCGAGGCCTGTGCACGGGCGTTCCTCCCCGGTCGCCCCCTCTCCCCCGCCCTGGTCGGCCGAGAGAGCGACGGCGATGTCGTCCTGAGCCCGACGACCCGGGACAACCTGTGGTTCCTGCGCCCCGACCTCACCCACCCCGTCCTCTTCGACCACCCGCACGACCACGTCCCTGGCATGGTGCTCCTGGAGGCCTTCGACCAGGCGTCCACAGCCCTGTGCGCACCGAAGGAGACCCGCACCCTCTCCCTCGACGCGGTCTTCAAGCGCTACGTGGAACTCGACCAGCCCTGTCTGATCGAGGGAGAGAGACTCGGCACCTCCGGTATCCAGCTCATCGCCACCCAAGGGGACGTCGTGGCCGTATCCGCGTTGGTCACGACCGCACCGGCCTGACATACGGAAGGCGGGGCGGGGTACCCGCACCGACCGTCACCCCGCCCCGCCCACCACCGCACCCTGGCCCGCGTACGGCGGGGGGACGCGATCCGCTCACTGGCCCCACCTCCGCTCCCCCGCCGTGCGCCGCGCCCCGCAGGACGTCCGACCAGCCCTCCGCCCCGGGCGGCAGGGCCTGGACAAGGCCCACGCGCATTCCTCGAGGACACCCTGACGCGGGATGTCGACGCGCGTAGGCCGGAGCGCGGCAGAACTTCCGAACCCACCGACGACCAGGAGAATCCGTGGCTGAGGGAGCCCGACCCGCGATTGACCACGCAGGTCACCCCCCCTCGAACACAACGTCCACCATGACGGCCGGCATGACCGGGCCTCGCGCCGACGTGCCGTCCGGAGGTCCCGGACGGCACGGAATTCCCGGCCGGCGGAGCACCGGTGCCGACCCGGTACGCGAGAGCAGACTCCTCCACATCGTGCACAGCATCCCGAGCGCCCCGATCGGCCACCCGCACTCCGCCGTACGCCAGTCCGCACCGCACGTCCACAACCTGGCGACACCCGAACCGGGCAGCACAGCCGCGCTGTTACCTGATTCGTTGACGGATCGGGGGAACGCGAAGTTGTTTGTGCGGTTGTATGCGCAGGATTACCGGCATGTGACGGGGCTGGGGTGGTATCGGTGGGACAGCACGCGGTGGCAGAGTGATGAGGACGACACGGTGTTGTGGGCGGCGGGGGAGATGGCGGAGAGTATCGCCACGACTGATCCGCGGGGGAGGTATTCCGACGCGGCGTTGCGTAAGCACCGGCGTCGTGCGCTGAGTACGTCGGGGATCAACGCGTTGCTGGTGCAGGCGAGGTCGGCGCCGGGGATGGTGCTGACGGCGGGGGCGCTGGACGCGGATCCGTATGTGCTGTGCACGCCGGCGGGGATCGTGGATCTGCGGTCGGGGGTGCTGCGGGCACCGGACCCGGACCGGGACTTCCATTCCCGCTCGACGTCGATCGGCCCGCGTCGGATGCCGACCCCGCGCTGGGACCGTTTCCTGACCGACACGTTCGGGGACGACGAGCAGGGCGCGGAGATGATCCGTTTCCTGCATCTGCTGCTGGGTTACTCCCTCACCGGTGATGTCGGGGCGCAGGTCATGCCGTTCCTCTTCGGGTCGGGGAAGAACGGCAAGTCCGTCCTCCTGGACGTCCTGATCAAACTCCTGGGCGACTACGCCGACGCCGCGCCTCCCGGGTTCCTGATGGCCCGCCCCTTCGAGGGGCACCCCACCGACCTCGCCGAGCTCCACGGCCGGCGGGTCATCGTGTGTTCCGAGGTCAGACCAGGCGACCGGTTCGATGAGGCCCGCGTGAAACTCCTCACCGGCGGCGACCGTATCAAGGCCCGCCGCATGCGCCAGGACTTCTTCTCCTTCGCGCCCACCCACAAACTCTGGCTCCTGGGCAACCACCGCCCCGAAGTCGGCACCGGCGGCTACGCCTTCTGGCGCCGGATGCGCCTGATCCCCTTCGACCGCGTCGTCTCCGACCACCGGAAGATCGACAACCTCGCCGACATCCTCGTCACCGAGGAAGGCCCCGGCATCCTCAACTGGCTCATCACCGGAGCCCACCACTACCTCAACAGCCCCCGCGACCTCACCGGACCCGAAACCGTCCGCATCGCCACCACCGCCTACGCCGAGACCGAGGACCACACCGGCCGCTTCCTCACCGAACGCTGCACCCTCCAGCCCCACCACCGCGTCGAACAGACCCACCTCTACAACGCCTACAAAACCTGGTCACGCAACGAAGGCATCACCCCCACCTCCTCCCGCGCCTTCGCCGCCCGCATCCGAGAAACCATCGGACTGTCCGACCACCGCGTCATGGTCCTGTCGAACCAGCGCAAGTACTACCCAGGCATCGGGCTTCTCCCCGACCAGAAGGAAACGCCGTGATCACCTGTGCTGCCCCGGCCGGGACCCGGGATCGATGACGTCGAGTCTGTGGGTGGTGCTGGAGAGGGGTCCGCCTTCGGAGCGTTCGGTCTTGTGTCCTTTGGTGCGGGGGTCGAGGGTGGCGGGATCGATCGCCTCGGCGGGTGCGCCGGTGGCGTAGAGGCCTTGGGGGTCGGTGTCCCGGTCGTGGGGCAGGAGCCAGAAGACCCGCCGGCGGAAGGTGCCCGAGGAGCGCGAGGCCCTCGCCCCGGGGCGGAGTACCGCGTATCCGACCATTCGCCCGTCACGGTGGTAGGCGGGCCTCCCCCGCCGGGTCGGCAACCGGTCCAGACTCTGGCGCACGTAGTCCAGCACCGAGATGTCCTCCAGCCAGACCAGCTCCGCCTCCTCGCTGATCTCGACCCTGTCGATCAGAGCACTCACTCCGCCTCCTCCTCCTCCTCGTCGGCGAGAAGCCCGATGCCTGGGTAGTACTTGCGCTGATTCGACAGCAGCATCTCCTTCGGTGAGGACAGTCCGATGGTTTCTCGGATGCGGGCGGCGAAGGCGCGGGAGGAGGTGGGGGTGATGCCTTCGTTGCGTGACCAGGTTTTGTAGGCGTTGTAGAGGTGGGTCTGTTCGACGCGGTGGTGGGGCTGGAGGGTGCAGCGTTCGGTGAGGAAGCGGCCGGTGTGGTCCTCGGTCTCGGCGTAGGCGGTGGTGGCGATGCGGACGGTTTCGGGTCCGGTGAGGTCGCGGGGGCTGTTGAGGTAGTGGTGGGCTCCGGTGATGAGCCAGTTGAGGATGCCGGGGCCTTCCTCGGTGACGAGGATGTCGGCGAGGTTGTCGATCTTCCGGTGGTCGGAGACGACGCGGTCGAAGGGGATCAGGCGCATCCGGCGCCAGAAGGCGTAGCCGCCGGTGCCGACTTCGGGGCGGTGGTTGCCCAGGAGCCAGAGTTTGTGGGTGGGCGCGAAGGAGAAGAAGTCCTGGCGCATGCGGCGGGCCTTGATACGGTCGCCGCCGGTGAGGAGTTTCACGCGGGCCTCATCGAACCGGTCGCCTGGTCTGACCTCGGAACACACGATGACCCGCCGGCCGTGGAGCTCGGCGAGGTCGGTGGGGTGCCCCTCGAAGGGGCGGGCCATCAGGAACCCGGGAGGCGCGGCGTCGGCGTAGTCGCCCAGGAGTTTGATCAGGACGTCCAGGAGGACGGACTTGCCGTTCTTCCCCGACCCGAAGAGGAACGGCATGACCTGCGCCCCGACATCACCGGTGAGGGAGTAACCCAGCAGCAGATGCAGGAAACGGATCATCTCCGCGCCCTGCTCGTCGTCCCCGAACGTGTCGGTCAGGAAACGGTCCCAGCGCGGGGTCGGCATCCGACGCGGGCCGATCGACGTCGAGCGGGAATGGAAGTCCCGGTCCGGGTCCGGTGCCCGCAGCACCCCCGACCGCAGATCCACGATCCCCGCCGGCGTGCACAGCACATACGGATCCGCGTCCAGCGCCCCCGCCGTCAGCACCATCCCCGGCGCCGACCTCGCCTGCACCAGCAACGCGTTGATCCCCGACGTACTCAGCGCACGACGCCGGTGCTTACGCAACGCCGCGTCGGAATACCTCCCCCGCGGATCAGTCGTGGCGATACTCTCCGCCATCTCCCCCGCCGCCCACAACACCGTGTCGTCCTCATCACTCTGCCACCGCGTGCTGTCCCACCGATACCACCCCAGCCCCGTCACATGCCGGTAATCCTGCGCATACAACCGCACAAACAACTTCGCGTTCCCCCGATCCGTCAACGAATCAGGTAACAACCCCGCCGCCGACACCTGCTCCTGGAGCAGGGCCACCCCCCTCTCCGCCGGGAGGTGCGTCGCGGCCTCCGCTCCGGCGCGGCCGACGGGAGACGTGCTCCGGGCGATTATCTGAGCCGCCACGGACTGGGCGTCGAAGCCGTACAGCGAACCGTCCCCTGAGGTCATCCGTATCTCCCCAGGTAGAGCGGACGGCGCGATCCCGCGGTCATTCCGCTGCGGATGATCTGAGCCGCCCTGCGGTCCTGACCGGGGCGGGCCCCGGCGGCGGCGTCCTGGAGGATCTGCTCGGCCTGCTCTTGGGTGAGATGTCCTGCGGTGACGAGCCCGCCCGCGGTGTACGAGGCCCGGTTGAGCTTTTCCGAGAAGCCGGCGCCCTCGGTGTGCGCGGCGCAGGCGGTCACTTCGGCCAGCACCGAGCTGAGCACGCCGAAGGCTCCCTGTCTGCCGCCGCCTGCGGCGGCGACGGCCTGGAGGGCTCTCGGCGGTACGGGCTTCGGCCGGGCCGGCCGCTCCTGGGGCAGGTGCCCTGTGCGTTCGAGTTCCTCGGCGAGCCAGGTGGGCAGCACCGCGGGGCTCGTGACCGGGCTGAGCGCGGTGTAGGTCCCCGCCCTGGTGGTGGTCCCCGGCGCGATGATGTACCCGCCGTGGGCGCGGACGTCCACCTGCCAGGCCAGCGCGCGCCCGCTGCCCGAGCCCGCGGAGCTCTGCCATGGCCGGGCGTCGGGAGCCCGGTACCAGACGTGGAGGCCGCCGGAAGGGGTCCGCACACGCAGGGTGCTCCCGTCGGTGGCCGGGTCGGGGGCGTTTCGCAGTGCTGCCAGGACGGCCAGGGTGTGAAAGCCGTTCGTCAGGCCCGTGAGGTCCACTTGTTCCGGTATCGGGATGCCCGGCAGCAGACGGCTGCGACCGGGGAGGCTCTGTTGATGCGCGTCTATGTCGATGACCACCAGGCCTGCGGGGCCGCACGAGACCCCGACCCCGAAACCAGGGTTGCTCCCCCACCACCGGCCGATCCTCTCGGCGTCGCGGGTGGCGGCCCGGAAACCGTGGCACCAGCGGCCCTCCGTGATGCACCGGCAGTCCGAGTGGGTGTGGCCGGGACGGCGGCAGGCGTCGCAGTTGCCCACCGGGGTCTTGCGGCCGACGGCCAGCGGGTGAACCGGCCAGCCCTGTTGCGCGGACCACCGGGCGGTGGCCAGGGACTGCGGCACAGCCCGGCAGACGCGGCCGGGACGTGCGGAGGAGAGTCCCAGAAGGCGCAGCTCAGGAGCCATACACCGTTCCTCAGTAGCGACCGTAGCGACCCAACGACCAACACAGATTAGCGAATACATCCCCTCTGTGCGGAAGTTCGTCCCCCCGAATCTTGCACCGGTTCGAGGCTCGAGACGCACCTACTCGGTCGTACGTTTTCGCCAGCGACCGAAGCCCTTGAGTCGCTCAACCCGTAAATCGACATAGCAGCAGTTCGGAGCGTCTTCGGACGTCCGACAGCGACTGAAGCGACTCAACTCACCTATTTATGGAACACACGCGCACACAGAAATGCCTTCATATACCCGGACTTTCAGTCGCTTGAGTCGCTACGGAAGTGGAGAAGTGTCTCCGACCTGGTGTTCTCCGCAGCTGACGGCAAGCGACCGAACGGATCACCGGTCGCTGCGGTGCCCCGGTGCCCCGGTGATCAGGGCCCAGGCGGCAGTCCCGCAGGAACGCCTCCGGCCGCAGAGGGCTGTGGTCATCTGCTGCTGAACGAGCGGGCACGGCACATCGGCCGGCGGGCCGGGCGAAGGACAACTGCCTGACGCGGAGCGGCTTTCCGTCCACCACGTACTGGGCCTGCCCTGTGCCACCTCTGCGCCGACCGCGCGGGGATCAAGGACCCTCAGCCGCTACGGCACCAGGAGTTCAGCCGCAGTAGTTGCTGTTGGCCGCTATCGCGGCAGGTCCACGTTGGGAGCGGGGGGTCTTGTCGCCGACGCGGCGGGGCTCGATGGTGCGGGGGTCGACGGCTTCCCCTGGAGCGCCTTCGTGGTAGGGGCCGTCCGGGTTGGCATCGCGGTCGTGCGGGAGAAGGAAGAAGACGCGGCGGAGCTGGAGGCCGCTGTCGGGGTCGGCTTCGGCCTGGGCGTCGAGTTCGGCGTAACCGACCATGCGCCCGTCGCGTTCGTAGCGGGGCCTGCCACGGCGGCGGGGGGTCTTGTCGAGAGCCTGGCGGACGTAGTCCAGCTCATCGGGGCTCTCCAGCCAGACCACTGCGTTCTCGTGGCAGAGGTCGCTCTCGTTCAGCAGCGAGCTCATGACTGCAGCCCCTTTTCATTGTCTTTGTCCGTTTGCGGGCCAGTGTTTGTGTGGCTAGCACGTTCCCGTGTGGGGGCACCGTGTCCAGGATAGGCCGCCACGGTCCCGGTGCGTAGGGCGCGAGAATCAGGCATGGTCACCCTGAGGTTCTTCGTCGGCCAGGAGGCCGAGACCTGGGTAGTACTTCTTGCCGCTGGATTTCATCATGTCGGCAGGTGAGGCGAGGGAGAGTTCCTGGCGGACCCGGGTGGCGAAGGCGCGTGCGGTGGCAGGGCGGATGCCTTCGCCGGCGCTGCACCAGCTGCAGTACGTGGCGTAGAGCAGGCCCTGCTCCACGCGGAGGTCTCCGGTGGCCCGGTCCGGGCCCTTGTCGGGGCCGGCGGTGGTGCAGCATTCCGTGAGGAAGCGGCCGATGTGGTCTTCCGTGGTGGCGTAGGCCTCCGTGGCGGAGCGGACTGTGGCCGGGCCTGCGAGGGGGTCTCGAGTGGCGAGGTAGAGCTTGGCTCCCTCGATGAGCCACTGCAGGATGCCAGGGCCTTCGCTCTGCACGAGTTCTTTCGCCAGGTTGTCGATCTTGCGGGCGGCGGGGACGACGCGCTCGAAGGGGATGAGCCGGATACGGCGCCAGAAGGCGTGGCCGCCGGTGCCGACCTCGGGGCGGTGGTTGCCGAGCAGCCAGAGCTTGTGGGTGGGGTTGAAGCTGAAGTAGTCCTGGCGCATGCGGCGGGCCATGATGCGGTCGCCACCGGTCAGGAGCTTGACCCGGGATTCGTCGAACTTGTCGTTGGGTTTGAGTTCGGAGCACACCACGATGCGCCGGCCGTGAAGTTCCGTCAGTTCGGTGGAGTGCTCGGAGAACTTGCCCTTCTCCATGAGGAAGCCTGGCGGGGCGGCCTGGGCGTAGTCGCCGAGGATCTGCGTCATGACGTCGAGCAGGACCGACTTACCGTTGGCGCCGGTGCCGTAGAGGAAGGGCAGGACCTGGGCACCGACGTCACCGGTGATCGAGTAGCCGAGCAGCAGGTGGAGAAAGTGGATGGTCTCCTGGCCCTTGGCGTCCTCGCCGAAGGTGTCGTGGAGGAAGCGGTGCCAACGGGGGGTGGGCATGGCTTCGGGGGCGACGCTGGTGGCCCTGGAGTGCATGTCGGCTTCGGGGTCGGGCTTGTGGAGATCGCCGCTGTGGAGGTTGACCACGCCGGCCGGGGTGCACAGGGCGTAGGGGTCGCCGTCCAGGACATCGGGGTCCAGGGCCAGCGCCGGGGATGCCTTGGCCTGGGTGAGCAGCGCCTTGATGCCGGGGGTGGACATCGACCTGCGCCGGTGGGCGTTGATTTCCCGGTCGTTGAAGTTCCCGGTCGGATCGGTGGCGGGCATCTGTTCGGCGAGGTCACCGGCTGCCCAGACTGCGGCTTTCTCTCCGCCGGTGCGCTTCCATCGGTACTGGTCCCAGTGGTACCAGCCCAGGCCTTCCACGTGCCGGAACTGGTCACCGAACATGACGGCGAACAGCTTGGCGTTGCCCCGGTCGGTGAGCATCGCCGGAAGCAGGCCCTGGGGCATGGCCGGTTGGCGGATGGTGACGCTCGCGGTGTTCTGCTGGGTGGGGAGGCTGGGCTGTGTGGTCTGGACCTCGAGCTCGAGCATTTGCTGAGCCGCTGCCGTGGCGTCGAAGCGGGAGCTGTCGGCGCTGCTCATGGGCGTCCTTTGAGATGGAGCGGCCGACTGGCGCCGGCGGACAGGGCAGAGGAAATGACGGCGCTGCTGTGACGGTGGCGGTGGGGGCGCGCGGCGTCGGCGGCCGCGCTGAGCAGGTCGTGCGCTTGGCTGTGGTCGAGGTGGCCTGCGCCTACCAGGCCTCCGGCCGTGTAGGCGGCGCGGTTCAGCTTCTCCGTGAACCCCATCCCTTCGGATGCGGAAGCGCACGCTTGCACCTGGGCCAGGAGGGGTTCGAGAAGTCCGTGAGCCTGCTTGGCGGCCGGGGCCGCCGTTCTCGGGCTCGGGCGGATGCCGGGTGCAGGAAGGTCGTTGACGGTGTGACCTGTGCGGTGGAGTTCCGTGGCGAGCCAACTGGGCAGGGGGGCCGGGATGCGGGTCGTGCCGAGCGCACGGTAGGTACCGGCGGGTGTCCGTGTGGCTGGGGTGACGATGTATCCGCCGGTGGCTCGGATGTCCACCTGCCAGGCAAGGGCGACTTTGGGGCTGGAGCCGACCGAGGACCTGTAGCGGAGGCCGTGGCCCGGGGCCTGGTACCAGACGTGGAGCCCTCCGGAGGGCGTTCGGACGCGAAGGGTGGAGTCATCGTCTGCTGGGCTCTTCCTGCCTCGGAGCGCGGCAAGAAGAGCCAGGGTGTCGAAGCCTGAGGCCAGGCCGTCGAGGTTGACGTTCTCGTGAATGGGGATTCCTGGCAGGAGCCGGTTCCGGTCGGGGACTTCCACACTGTGGGCATCGATGTCGAGGACGACGAGACGCGCAGGCCCGCACGAGACTCCGACCCCGAGGGTGGGGTTGCTCCCCCACCAGGCGTCCAGGAGTTCGGGGTCGGTCGTGGCTGCGTGGAAGCCGTGGCACCACTTGCCCGCGGAGTGGCAGGGGCATTGGTGCGGCCGGTGTGTGGTCTTCCGGCAGGAGGCACAGTTCGCGGCTGGGGTCTTGCGTCCTACGGCAAGCGGGTGGACGGGCCAGCCGTTCGCGGCGCACCAGCGTGCGACTTCGTGGGGACTGGCGTGTCCCGCAGTACGGGGAACGCTGGTCTCGCTCTGACGCTGCACGCTGATCGTCCTTGCAGGGGGCCAACAGACCTTCAGCCTCTGTCCAGAAAAAGACCTGGTCAGAGCAGTTGTTGCTGACAAACGAGGGACCAAAGGGACTGAGTTTTCCAATGGGTCCAGAGCCTACAACAGGGCACTGGGCTTCTGTGTAGCCGTTTCCGACTTTGAGTCCCTTCGGTCCCTTTGCGTCCCTGGGGAGTTGGGTGAGGAAGCCGCCCTCGACCTGTTTACGCCGCATTCCAGGCCGGGCGTGTCGGCTTCAGCGCCTCGCCCCGCTGGGCTAGGGACTGAAGAAAGTCGGCCTGTTCGGTCCCTCTTCAGTCCCTCCGGTAAATGCGCAGGTCAGAAGCCTTTCGCCTCTCTTTCGAGGGACTGAAGGGACTGAAACTTCTAGTTATGAGCCACTCATGACTATGGGTACTAAGTCTTACGCGTACGCATACACACGCACACGTGATCAGTGGAACAGGAAAGTTGAGTCCCTTCGGTCCCTTCAGTCCCTGACTTTTCTGCTGGCATAGCCTCTGACCTGGCCTTATGTCGAGGGACTGAACACAGGGACTGAACGGCGCTGTGTCCCCAGGCCACGCGAAGCTGTCGCCGGGGTGCGCGTACCCCGGCGACACCCACTGCCCAGGCCCCGGTGGTGGCCCCCCCCCCCCCCCCCCCCCCCCCCCCCCCCCCCCCCGCAGGAAGCGTTCTCACCGAGGCGGGGTCTGCGCCCGATGCCCGGTTCCGGGACGTGAAGGGGGCAAGAGGGGGCGAGCTGGTGCGGAGAGGCTCTGCGGGCCCGCCACCGGTCGGACGAGCCGTACCGAGCCCACAGGCCGTTCCTGAGCGGGCCTGCGGACTCCGGGACCCCCGGCTCTGACCGAAGAAACCGGGCCGGGACCGTGGAGCCGGGGCGCTCCAGTCACTGCTGGAGCAGTTCACCGGACCAGCTCACGATCGACGGCCGGGGCGTCCACGCCATTCCTGAGCAGAGCCGGCCGCCTGGCAGTGTCCGGTGTAGTCGGTGGTGACCTGCTCGTCACCGGTCGCCATGTAGAGCCGCACCGGGACACGGGGTGCCCGTCGGTGCATACAGCGTCGGTTGCGCGCAGCGCCTCCCCCAGTGGCCCTGTTGGAGGCGCGAGCAGCGCGCGGCCGTGCTCGGTCAGCAACTCGTCCAGAGCGCCCTGGGCGCCCCGCATCAGCTGCTCCCCCGTGTGGGCACCGTCGAAGAGCGCCCTGTTCGCCTTCCACCTGCTGGAGGGCTGCGGCCACTGGATCCAGCAGGAACGCCCCACTGAGGTCAACCGCCTGCTGCCCGACTGGCTCACCGCCCTCCAGGGCTGAACCAGACACTGCCGAGCACCCGGCCCCGGACACCCCCTCACATAGGCGTTCTCACACGTCAGCCACCTTGCCTGTGACTGAGCGTTTCCAGCCGTCGACGCCCCCGGGTCCGACGCCAACTTGCGCGCATACTCGCCAACTGAAGCGCCCAGTCACAAGCGGGCTCGCGGGTCGTTCGGGGCGGGGTCTCTACAGTTCGAACTCCAGGTTCAGCACGTCGTTGATCTGTACCTCCTGCAGAGATCCGGCGCGGCGACCGCCGTCCTGGAAGTAGACCTCCTTGAGGGCTTCGGCGGTGAGCTCGCGCAGCCGGTCGTCGCCGGCGCCCTGCTGCTGGGCGTCGAAGAGGCGGGCGGCGTGCTGGGGCGGGAGGGCCACGGTGAGGTGGCGGACGCGGTCCTCGTCCGTCGTGTCCATCGGCGCCCCGGCGTAGCCGAGGCGGGCGTGGACGTCGATGACGATGCCGCCGGTCGTCGCCGCCTTCTCCCTCGCCCTGGCCCGGATCTGCGGCTGCCACCGGGCCTTCACCTCGCGCTCCAGGCGAGCGGCGAGGTCCGGGCGGGGCGTCTTGATCTGGTCCTTCACGTACCGCTCGACGGTGCGCTGCGAGACGCGCAGCATCTGGGCGACCGCCCTGGTGCCCTTGTACTGCTTGACCAGGTAGCGCATCTGCGCGCCGGCCGACTTCGGCACGGGGCGGGTGAAGGACTTCTGCACCGCCTGGTCCAGGCCGTCCCCGAATTCCTTGTTCATCGCCTGCCTACTCCCCGTTGTCCTTGTCGGTGACGATGCCGTCCTTGATGTAGCGGGCGAGGTTGAGCTCAGGTGCCTGGTACTGCTCCCGTACGCCCTCGCCCCACAGCACGGTCTGCGTGCCCTCGTGCTTCACCAGGCCCGGGTTCACCCCGAGTTTGAAGCCGCCCGGCAGCGGCTTGCCTTCGCGGTAGGGCAGGAAGTCCAGCGGCGATTCGCCGTCGACCGCGTACACGACGCAGTCGGAGTTGACCGCGACCGGGTACTGCCCGGTGAACGCCGCGTGCTTGACGATTTTCCGGTGGAGGTTGATCCGCGTGCGGGAGATGACCGCCGCGCGGATGTCCGGCCGCCACGTCGGGCGCTCCAGGGCCCGCCACCGTTCACCGGGCCTCCAGCCCTCGCCCCGGGGCCGCTCACGCAGCTTGCCCAGCCCGCCCTTCACCGTGGCCTTGACAGCGGACACCACGATCGCCAGCTCCGGGTCACGGCTCTTGTAGCCGTTCATTGCCGCGAGGAAATCGGCCGGCGACAGGTCGGCGCCGACGCCGAGGTCGGCCATGGTGGCGAGGTAGGCGTCGCGCAGCCGGTTGTACCAGCCGTCCAGGTAGCGGCCGCTCTCGTGCCGGACGTACGCCTCGGCCGGTGCGACGCCGTAGCCGAGCTCCACCGCGTAGGCGACGGTCGGCGTCGCGTACCAGGCCGGCCCCTCCGGGCGGTTGCCCTTCGGCGTGAACGGGCTGGGCAGCAGACTCGCGTCCAGCTCCACCCACTCCTTGCTGACCTTCACGCGGGACAGGTCGACGTGGCTGAGGTCGACCAGCCACGAGCCGGGCAGCTTCGGGTCGAACACCGGGTTCTTGACGTGCGTCGGCGCGCACAGGCCGACGGGCAGCCCGTTCGCTCCGGCGGCGAACGCCATGTTCACGTCCAGACCCACGAGGTTGCGGTGCATGCACTCGTCGTCGGTGAACGGCCGGGCCCAGTCGTACGCCTCCTCGAAAACCTTCTCTGCCGGGGTGCGGATGTGGAAGCGCGGCAGGTCTTTGAGCAGCGGGTGCCCGTCGGGGGCCTCGCACGGGGCGCAGTCCACCGGGTCCTTGCCCAGCGAGCCGGGGGTCTTGTCGTCGGCCTGCCGCAGAACGCCGGTCTCCTCGTCCCGCACGGCGTAGGTCGGCGGGTGCAGTGCTGTCATGAGTTCCAGGCCGGTGACGGCTGTGGAACCGCGCGGGGTCATCACGCGGGCCGCATACACGCCCAGGACCCGTGCGAGTTCCGCCGGCGGCAGCTGCCCGGCGGTGCCCCAGTGCCGGTTGTCCAGCGCGTTCCACGAGGGGATGCACAGCTGGACGCACTGGCGGTCCGTGCCCTTGGCCGGGCGGTAGATCCGCGCCCACGGTCCGAAGCCGCGCTTCGTGAGCTTCCAGTCGGCGCGGGTGAGCTGCTTGATGACCTTGTGGCCCTCCGGGATGCGTCCGGCGATCCGCTCTTCCTGGGTGAGGGCGAGGGGGAGGCCGTAACGCTCCAGCGCGGTTTCGGTGAGCACGAGCAGCGGATCGGCCGGCCTTCCCGGCCCGGACAGCTTCGGCGCTCCGAGCTTCGCCTCCTTGAGCGTCCAGTCCACCAAGGACGGGAGCGACTTGGCGGGTACGTCCAGGATCAGGCCGCCGACGCAGTACGCCAGTACCTTCCCGTCCTCGACGTCGACGACCGCCAGCGGACCGTTCTCGAACCGCGGGTCGATCTCGCCCGCCGTGGTCGCGGCCGGGGCCGCCTTCTTCGTACCCGGACGGCGCGTCGTCGTCGACGAGGACGACGGCCCGGTGGCGGGCGCCGGACGCGGGGCGGCTGCTGGGGCTGGGGTGTTCTTGGTTTCAGCCATGCCCGCGGCCTCGGGCGCCGGACCGGTGGGCAGCGGCTGCGCTTCCGCCGGGGCGGGCACAGCGGTGAATGTGGCCGGCACCGCAGGGTCCTGGACGGGGGCGACCGGGTCGGCGGGGTAGAGCTCGGCGAGCTTGTCCAGGAGTCGGGCGTAGGCGTCGCGCTCCGGCGGGCGGGGCTCGGTCTTGCCGGACTCCCAGCCGGATACCGTGGCCCGGCGCACCTTCAGCGCGCCCGCCACCTCATCGATCGTCAGGCCGTGCGCGGCGCGCAGCCGCTTGCGCTCCGCCGGTGACGGCAGCGCGGCGCGGGACGCGAGCAGTGCGTCGACCGCGTCGAACAACTCGGACATGGAGCACCTCCTGACCAAGACCCTACCCCACGAAACGTACGATGCGCGTACGTTTGGCGTACGAATGGCGCGCGAAGTGCGTTCGGGGGCACCATGCGGTGTTGTCCTGGTCGAATGTGTCCGATCCCAGTGATGTGTGGGCAGTCCCGCTCTTCCGTGGGCAAGAGGATCACCGTCCCGGTCATCTGTAGGCAGGTTCCGAGGTGTTCCAGTCTTCTGTGGGCAGGGTGGCGAGGGCCTTTCGTACGGTCGGTGTGAATGGTCGGCGTCGTACGTACGGGTGCCTGTATGACTGCACACCGGCATCCGCGCGTGCACCGCCCACGGGTCGCCGATCGTCTGGTCGAGGTGTTCGGCGAGAGGGCCTCGCTGCTGGCCGGAGCCAGGCGGGTGGGCGGTCAGATCGCGGTGCTTCCGGTGCTCTCCACCTGCTCTGGCAGCGCGTCCTTGTTGTGGATCTCCGCGCGGGACTGCTGTCGGCGGGTACGCGGGTCGGGCTCGGAGAGGTACGGGAAGGGGGCGGTGATGCCGTCGCGTCCGCGACTTCTGCGAGCAGGTGACCTGGTCCGTTTTGACGGCCGTCTGCACACGGTGGCGGCTTTGGAGGGGACTGCGGTCCGCCTCGTCGACGAGAGCCAGTTGCCGAGCGTGGTTCTCTTGGCCGACCTGCTGTCGTCTGCCGGCTTCGAGGTGGTCACGCCGTCCTCGGTACGGGCGGCGGTTCCGGCGGCCGGGGTGCTGGGGTTTCCTCTCAAGGCTGTTGAACGGGCGGAGTGGTGGCAGCGCCACCTGGTGCAGATGCTCACCGGCCGTCCGATGGAGGACCCGCACGGGCGGGTGCGGGCCGCATACGATCCGGCGGTCCGGTCGCTGCGGCAGCGGGAGCTGACCAAGGCAGCGGAGCTTGAGGCGGGTGGGCATCCCGCGTCCTTGAAGCTGATCCAGCGGATACGGGGACGCTTTGAGCGCGAGGGCGTACTGGGCCTGGTCGACCCGCGGCTGCGGTCCGTCTCGGACGGGACCGGCCGCGTCGACCGGAGGGTCGTCGAGGCCCTGCGGAAGGTCGTGGAGGACCAGACCAGTCGCTCCACGGCGTCCGCTCAGGTCCTGCGGCGCCGGATGGAACGCGCGCTGGAGGCCGAACACGGCCCGGGAGTGGTGGCATTGCCGTCCCGGACGACGTTCTACCGGCTGCTGTCCGCACTCTCCTCCGGGCGGCACACCCTGGGCTCGGCCCGCACCCGGCGCTCGCTGGCCAAGCAGCCGGACGGCATGTTCGGTCAGCTCACCGTAGTCCGGCCGGGCGAGGTGATGGAGATCGACTCAACTCCCCTGGACGTGCTGGTCGTCCATGACGACGGCACGGTGGACACCGTCGAGCTGACCGGCATCGCGGACATCGCGACCCGCACGCTGGCCGCGGCGGTGCTGCGGCCCTCTACGAAGACGGAGGATGCCGCTCTGCTGCTGGCGCGGGCGATGACCCCGGAGCCGATGCGGCCGGGCTGGGCAGACGCGCTGCGGATGTCCCGCTCGGTCCTCCCGCACGCCTCGCTCATCGCGCTCGACGAACGGCTGGCCAACGCCGCGGCCGTCCCGGTGATCACGCCGGAGACGATCGTCTGCGACCGGGCATGGCCTACATCTCCGACACGTGACTGGGACCACGCCCGCCGCATCCTTGCCGAGCGCGGATCGGATCGGGCCACGGAGGAAGAGATCGCCCAGACCGCCGTCGCCCCGCTGGACCAGGCCGCCGATGGACCGGACAGTCCACAAGTTGCGCCACCGGGCCGCAGCCGCAGACAACGCAAGGTCGCCGCCCGGACCCGGGCCACCGCACAACCGTCCTGGCCTCGGCCAGCCGTCGAACCCCATGCCGAGGCCACGGTCATCTCTTCCTCCTGTGTGGATACCCCGTGCTTTGGCTCGGGGAGGAAACTCAGCCCGTGCGGAGCAGGGCGGTGGGCTGGGATTCGCCGCCAGGGCGGATTCCGGTGCCGCGACCCGCAGGTTTGATCTTAAGTCGCGGCACCGCTAGTTTGTGAGCATGACCACGAAGCAGGTGAAGCGGGCGTTCAAGTACCGCTTCTGTCCGACCGATGCGCAGGCGGTCGAGCTGTCGCGCACGTTCGGCTGCGTTCGCAAGGTCTACAACCTGGCGCTCGCCGCACGGTCCGAGGCGTGGACGCTCCGTCAGGAGCGGGTCAACTACAACGCCACCTCCGTGATGCTCACCTCGTGGAAGAAGACCGACGAGCTGGCCTACCTGTCCGGGGTTTCGTCTGTGCCGTTGCAGCAGACGTTGCGGCATCTGCAAGGAGCGTTCGGGAACTTCTGGCAGAAGCGGGCCAAGTACCCGGCCTTCAAGTCCCGGAAGACGTCGCGGAAGTCCGCTGAGTACACCACCAGCGGTTTCCGCTACCGGGACGGCAAGCTGACCCTCGCCAAGATGAGCGAACCGCTCGACATCGTGTGGTCCCGCCCCCTTCCCGAAGGTGCGACGCCGTCCACGGTGACGGTTTCGCAGGATCCGGCTGGGCGCTGGTTCGTGTCGATGCTGTGCGACGACATCCCCGCAACCATGCCCCAGACCACGAACACGGTCGGGATCGACGCCGGGATCACCAGCCTGGTGACGCTCTCCACCGGAGAGAAGGTCACCAACCCCAGGTTCGAGCGCAAGGACCGCGCCCGTCTCGCCAAGGCTCAGCGGGTGCTGGCGAAGAAGGCCAGGGGTGACGGAGCGAACCGGGCCAAGGCCCGGCGCAAGGTCGCCAAGGTCCATGCCCGCATTACCGACCGCAGGCGTGACCACCTGCACAAGCTGACCACTCGACTCGTTCGTGAAAACCAAACGATCGTGATCGAAGACCTCACCGTACGCAACATGGTCAAGAACCATTTTCTGGCCCGCGCCATCTCGGATGCTGCCTGGAGCACGATGCGCGGCATGCTGGAGTACAAGTGCGCCTGGCACGGAAGGGACCTGGTCGCCATCGACCGCTGGTTCCCCTCCTCCAGGCTGTGCTCCGCCTGCGGCACCTTGCAGGGCAAGATGCCGCTGAACATCCGTATGTGGACGTGTAGGTGCGGTGTCACTCACGACCGTGACGTGAACGCCGCGAAGAACGTACTGGCCGAGGGGCTCTCGGTGACAGTCTGTGGAGCCGGTGTAAGACCTCAACGGAGTTCTCCGGGCGGGCAGTCGGCGACGAAGCAGAAAACCCCACGGCGCGAGCCGTAGGAATCCCCCTCCTTCAGGAGGGGGAGGATGTCAAGAGAAGACGCCAAAGCTGTCGACGGAGTGCACGGCCTGGCTCCATATTCGACGCAAAAGCTGTTCTGCTCACAAAAGCGACCCACAGAATCGTGCCGTAGACGCCCGATCTCCGAGCTCTCGGTGCCTCGGGGTCCTAGCCCGGATGGGAGGCCGTCAGATCGGCGTACGTGAGATTTCGACGACCATGGGCCTCGCCTCAACAGCCCAATGGGGCTGCCTCAAGTGAGGTTGAGGGAGGAGGAGGTGTCCGCTGAGTCGTTCTTCGAGTGACCGCGAGGCCCTCAGAGTGACGTGACCTGATGACCCGACTCATCGGACCGTAGCCCAAGGGGCGGTCGTTCGCGTGCCGCGCCTGTGGCGTCACCATGCACGCGGACGACAGCGCGTCCCACAACATCGACCGCAAGGGCGAAGCTGTGTGGACAGCGGGGCGTGAGTCACGCGTCCCAGCCACCCCATAGGTGGTCCGGACGGAGGAGGCCACACTACAGCCAGTGGCGCCCCACCTCCAAGCCCGGTCCTTCAGGGCCGCATCAAGTTGACTCTGCCAACCGGGTCGAGCTCGCCAGGGTGGCTGTCGGCAGGCGTTGAGATTTCGCCCACTAGATATCTCGATGCTCAGCTGGAAGCTCAGTTCGCACCTGCAGATTCATCCGCCGCGCGTACCCAAGACGCCCGTAGGCACTCGCACCGCCAACCCCGGGCAGGAGGATAGCCGCCCCATGGCCCGACGAATCTTCCGCTGCTGCGGGCATGCTCCCGGGAAACCCTCAACCTCGAAGGTCAGGCAACGTGGTTCGCTCGACACTCGATGCTCTCCGCTCCCCCGAACCCTCGGCGCCGAGCCTGCGCCAGGATGTCGCCGTGCGCGTCGGTCCCTTCGGAGAGCGGGCCCACACCCGGCCGGGAGGCGACCACGGGCCCGAAGTCATCGCCGTCGCCCTGCAACACTTTGGCGGCTCGCCTCCACGGCCTGGTCGTGAATGGGAGGTCGGCTGGTACCTGGAGAGGTCAGCCACGGCAGCAGCGAAGGCAATGCCACCCCGAGGTTACAGCGCGTCAGGTGGGGCCGCCGTTCACGATGTGACCCGACAGGCCTACGCGACGCGGATGAGGGACTTCGCGCCCTCCAGCCGGGCCTCGGCTTCGAGCGCCTCGACGTCACCCTGCGGCAGGTCGAGGCAGACAATGCGCTCGTTCTCAACAGTCGAGAAGACGAGCTCAGCGCCCACCGATGCCTCGCATCCAATGGTGCGATGCGCGAGGAGCGAGAATCGCTCAAGGCCTCTTTGAGAGTGCAGATCAAGAGGCACGGCCATGAGAGGGTCCCCGCGCCTGGCAGATGCCGGCCCTTGCGCCGACCTTGCTTCCTCGATCATCTCTTCGAGGACACGCTCTGGTGCAGGGTCGGTGATGGCTGTATCCACATACAGATCGAGCACGGTCTCCGCGCCTATCTTGCCCAGATGCGTACCGACCACGGAAAGGAAGATCTCCATGTCACCTTCGGTGGAGGATGTGAAGTTCAATGTGCGTTCCTTCGGTGTTGCATGGGTGACTGCACACCCACTGGGGAAGCCGGAGACCTATCACGGCGTGATAGGTCGGGAGCGAGCTGTGCGTATCACGCCGTGATAGGTCCCCTGCGTGTGGCCAGGGCTGATGCGTACTCAGGCTGCGAGACCAAGCAGGGAGAAGTTCCACTGCGTCGTCTGCGACCACACCGCGCACGCCGACACGGTAGGCGCCCTGAACGTTCTACGGGCCGGGCTGGTCCGTCGCGAAGCCCAACCGGCATAGCGAGAAGCCCCCTCGTCCATGAGGGGGAGGAGTCACGAAGCCACCATCGTGCTGAGCGGGCGCGAGTCGCGGGATCGGCCGCGTCGCCGCGGAGTACATCCTGCGCCAGTCCGCAGACGCGCACCTCCTGGTCGTGGCCCGTGGCTCCTCCGGCGCGCAGCTCGTTGCGGAGCTCGGCGCGGGCGGGCACAGAGTCGCCTGGTTGGCCACCTGCTGTTCCAAGACGGCCGTCACCCAGCTGATGCGGATCGGATGGCGCACGGTCGGTGCCGTGGTCGCCCGGGTCTGGGCGGACACCGAGGCACAGACCGACCGGCTGGCCGGGCTGCGGCGGATCGGGATCGACGAGATCAGCTACAAGAAGCGCCACAAGTACCTCACCGTCGTCGTCGACCACGATTCGGGGCGTCTGCTGTGGGCCGAACCCGGCCGGGACAAGGCAACCTTGAACATGTTCTTCACCCTGCTCGGCCCGGAACGCTGCGCGAAGATCACACACGTGTCGGCCGACGCGGCGGACTGGGTCGCCGGCCCCGTGGCCGTGCACTGTCCGCAGGCGGTGCGCGTGATGGACCCCTTCCACACGGTCAAGTGGGCCACCGACGCCCTGGACGTCGTACGCCGTGAGGTCTGGAACACCGAACGCAAGGGCAAGGGCCGCACCACCCCGGGATCGAAGTCTCTGAAGAAGGCCCGCTTCGCGCTCTGGAAGAACCCCGAGGACCTCACCGCCTACCAACGCTCCCAGCTTCAATTCGTCGCCAAGGCCCACCCCGTCCTGCACCGCGCCTACCTACTGAAGGCGCCTCGCCCTGAAGTCCGGCACCGACACTCCCGAGGCCCTGCGGGACTGGGTGATCTGGGCCCGCCGCTGCCGCATCGACGCCTTCGTCGAGCTCCAGCGCTTCATCGTCAAGCACTGGGACGCGATCACCGCGGCGGCCGAGCACGGCCTGTCCAACGGACTCGTCGAATCGATGAACACCAAGATCCGGCTGATCACCCGGATCGCCTTCGGCTTCAAGAACCCTCAGGCCCTTATCGCCCTGGCCACGCTCAGCCTCGGCGGCCACCGCCCCCACCTACCAGGCCGTCAACTCCCGCACTGACCACCCACGGATCCGACAGGAGAGCCCGAAAACGTCGTCGCCTTCCTCGACGGGGTCGCGGACCTCGACGCGACGGCCCCGGCCGACCATGAGCTGGAGGACCGGCTTCGGCTCACCTCCGGTGCCCGGCTGGATCAGTTCGCACGGGCGGGCACAGGGGGACGCGTTCTGCTTCGTCGGCGAGGGCGCAGCGGAACGCCCAGTGATGAACGTGGGCCTCGACGGCGAGGCCGGACCGCTCGCCCTCGGACTCGATGAGTTGGTGCGGCTGTGTCTCATGGCGCCGTGGTGACGGGATGCTCCGGGACGGATGGCCGAGGAACTCCAGGCGGTCGCCGACGCGTACCGTGAGGACCTGCCCGGCCTCGACCGACGACGCAACCGCACGGCCCGAGCACTGGACCTCGATCCGGCCGCACTCCCGTCCGAGGCGGCGGCCCTGGCCCGGCTCGTGGAACTCTCCCGGGGGACCTGCCGCGGAGGCATGCCTTGTTGTCGGGTACGAGGAAGCTCCCCTGGACCCGCTGTTCGGCGGCGCCCCCAACCGATCCTGACTGACTGACTATCTGGGTCCGGACCGAACCGAACCGGACCGAATCGGACCGTTGTCCGCCAGGCGTGTCGTCTGCTGCCAGCCGGTCAGCGGCCAGGCGACCAAGGTTCGGTGAGATCGGTCAAGGTTCGTGGAGACGGGTCACAGGGCCGGGGTGGGTTATCACGCCGTGATAGCCCACGCCGGCAAAAAAAGATGCATAGCTAACGCGTGGCGTGCCCAAATAATCTATCGCGTTAGTAGAGTGACGGTTTATGACGTCACCTGACACCAGTGGCGACCGTGAAAAGGTCGTCTCCAAGTTGCCTTCCTGGCTCCGCCAGGAGTTGAAGATCCGCGCCGTGCAGCACGGCGTTGACATGCAGGACGCCGTCGAAGCAGGCATCGAAGCCTGGCGCGGCCTCGGGTCCAACCTCAGCCCCATCGACACGAGCGGCGCGGAGTCCTTCGCGACGTTCCTGCCCGCCGAGCTGTGGTCGGGATTCCGTGCGGACTGCAAACTAAGAGGGGTATCCCTCATCCAGGGCCTCGCGCAGTCCGTGCAGATGTGGCTGGACATCAATCCCGCCCCCGCTGTGAAGCGACCGGAGATCGTCCGCCGCATCGTCGTCTGCAACCAGAAGGGCGGGGTCGGCAAAACCGCGATCACCGCAGGCACAGGAGAAGCACTCGCGGAAGCCCCCACCGCGCTCGTACCGGTACGTGTCTCCAAGCACTTCGCTGCCCTCCTCAACGAGGACGAGACCACTAGGCAGGACCCGCTCGCACTCGAAGACCTGCCGGGGCTCGGGCAACGCGTTCTGCTCGTCGACTTCGACCCGCAGGGCCACCTCACCCGGCAGCTGGGACAAGAGCCCCTCCCCATGGACGGGGACTCCCTCACCAACCACATGGCCGGCGATGGCAAGGGCGACCTCCGCGACCTCATCGTTCCCATCGACGAGGACCGCTTCGGCGACCGCCTCCACCTCCTGCCCGCGTGCACCGACGCCTTCCTCCTTGACGTTCGCCTCGCATCGGTACGCGCGCGTGAGGCATCTTTGGAACGCGCCCTCTCCCCCATCGAGACCCACTACGACGTCATCCTCGTCGACTGTCCGCCCAGCCTCGGACTGAGCATGGACGCCGCCACCTACTACGGCCGCCGCCGTCCACAGGAGTCCCCAGGCAACTCAGGCGCCCTCATCGTGGTCCAGGCCGAAGACAGCAGCGCCGACGCCTACGGACTCCTCACGTCCCAGATCGAAGACATGCGCACCGACCTCGGACTCGACGTCGACTACCTCGGCCTCGTCGTCAACCACTACGACGCCCGCCGCGGCTACATCGCCACGTCATCCCTGCAGTCCTGGATGGACATAAAGGATCCCCGAGTCGTCGGCGTCATCGGAGACCTCAAAGAACAGAAGGAGGCCGTCCGCGCCAAGCGGCCCCTCCTCGCCTATTCGCCCCGCTGCGACCAGTCCGTCGCATTGCGCGCCCTCGCCCGGGAGATCAGCAAGTGAGCAAGGCCAAGAACCTCGGCGCCGGATCATCCTTCGCACAGGCACGCCCCATCAGCGCACGCCGAGCAGCCATCGGCGCCGCCACCGGAGCGCCGACCGATGGAGTTCCCGATCCCACCGAGCTCCCCCTCGATGACATCAGCCAGAACCCCGACAACCCCCGTGCGGAACTCCGCGACCTCGATGGCCTGGCCGACAGCATCCGCGAGATCGGGCTTATCAACGCCATCACGATCGCCAGCGTGGGTGCCTACCTCGCCGAGCGCCCGGACAGGGCAAAGGATTTGGACGAAGGCGCAAGCTACATCGTCATCGACGGCCACCGCCGCCTCGAAGCCGCCCGGCTTGCCGGCGCTCCGACGATCAGGGTCAGCGTCGACAACGCCCTCGTCTCCACCGACCAATCCCTTCTCGAAGCGGCCTTCGTCGCCAACGTCCACCGCGACGACATGAACCCACTCGAGCAGGCCCAGGCTCTACGCAAGCTGGTCGAGTTCTACGGATCGCAGAACAAGGCGGCCAAGAGACTGGGCATCGGTCAGTCGACCATCTCCTCAAAGCTGTCGATCCTCGACCTCAACCCCGAACTCCAAGCAGACCTCGTCGCCGGACGTCGCACCATCGAGCACGTGCGGAACCTGGCTAAACTGCCCCCTGAGGAACAGCGCCAGAAGGCGGATGCACGAGCGACTGCCTCCGCCAAGCAGAAGTCCTCGGTCGCCCCCAGCGGGGGAGTAGTTCAGAGAGTCGCCGCCCCGACGCGGGCTGAGGCCCCGGCCCCAACGCAGATCACGCGGCCGGCCCAGCCGGACCTATCACGGCGTGATAACTCCGCCCAGCCGGACCTATCACGGCGTGATAACTCCGCCCAGCCGGACCTATCACGGCGTGATAACTCCGCCGCTCGTCCAAAGGCGGAGGATGTTCCTGATGAGCTGCCAAACCAGCGCGCGGAACCCGACAGTCAGCAGGCAGACGTCCCAGCGCTTGGACCGGGGGAGTCGGCCTTCGTACCGCTCGGCCGTGTGACCAAAATGCCGTGGCATGACGGCTCCGCGGTCGCGGAACTCGTGTTGCAGAAGATGGCCGCTGAGCAGCAACAGGTGCTCCTCTCCCGGCTTCTCACCGTGCACGGCGAAGCGGCTCACAGCTGAGCAGCAAGCTGTGTTCGGCTACCTGCTGCACGAGGCGGTGCACGCGGCCAATGAGGCTCGCGGAGAGGAGGGCTGCAAGCGGTTCCGCGAGGTGGCCCAGAACTGGGCTGGCGGAGCGCGAGGGTATCACCGCGAAGTGGAAGAAGAAGCAGGGCACGCTGCTACTGCTCATGATGACCGAGCAGGAGCAAGGTGGCCTGGTCGTCGCGACGCACGACGAACTCCCCACCGGCCTCGCCATGAAGCGCGGCATGACCAGCCGGGCCACGCCCCACCTGGTCGCCGCCCGCCTCGTCACCGTAGTCCGCCGCGGACGGTTCCAGCTCCACCCGATGATCGCCGCTTTCAACGACTTCCGCGAACAACAGCGCGACGTCGAGGCCCTGCCCCGCGGCATGAGACTGGACGCCGGCGACTTCGAGGTCGAGTACGAACGCCGCTTCCAACTCCATCTGGACGAGAAGGCCCGAAAGCCGAAGGGAAGGCCAAGGGCAACGTCACCAGCAGCACCAAGCCGACCCACCTCAAAGCGTCCACTGACCCGACCGCCCGGCCGGGCAACACGGCGCCGCACCCCTGGTGCGGCGCCGTGTTGCCCGGAGCGATGCACCGTTATCCGCCCCGAGCCGGTGGGCAAGCGAGTCACAGCCGCGATCGTGCTGGCCGACGATCCCGGCGGGCACCCGGCAGGCCGGCTGATGTGACCGGCCCGGTTGTAAGCTGCTTCCCAAGGCGTCGCACCGCGTTCGTGTCAGCGGGTTGGTGCTGCGGTGTCAGCGAGCGCCCGCTCCGTAACACCGTCGTCGCCCTCGCCGGTGTCACCGCTGACGACAAGGGGAGGGCGGGGGAGCGCGGCGACCGCCCGGCCGATGGCGCGGACCGCCGCCCCTCGAGCTACCCGGATCGGGCTGCTGTGGTGAGCCGCTCGGTGACGACGGTGGTCAGTTCATCGAGCCGGCCGTGGACTTCGCGCAGCGCCCGCTGCGGCAGTCCCAGATCGATCACCCCGGTCGCACCGGTGACACCCCGGCCGCGCCGATCGCCCGGCTCAGCCCTTCGGCCGACTCCGCGATGTCGATCAGCCGGTACGCCTGCGCCCTGCTGATCCCGAGTTCGGCTCGCGAGTACTCACCTCACCCGCCGCCATACCCAGGCGATATCCGCACCCGCGCCCAGCGCGCGTCCCGTACCCGCTGTGCCGGGACACTGTGCCCGCCGCGCTTCACCCATCGCCGCTCGCAGTTGCTCGGTCAGTCGTACCGCATCCGCCCGGCCAACCGCCTCCATGGCCGGATCCTCGCCCGGCTCGCTCCTCGACGCCCAACTCCATGGTGCGCCCGGCAATGGGCGGCGGAACAGGGGGCGCGGCGCGGCGTACCTATGCCGGCTCTTCAGCAGTCAGCTGGCGTTTGGTGAACCGGTGCCACCAATGGTGGCGTAGGGGATGCACTGCGCGACCCATCCGGCGGCCGATCAGCAGGTAACCCAGGAGGGCACCAGTGGTGTTGAGCAGTACATCATCGACGTCGAAGGCGCGCCCGGTAATGAGGGCGCCTTGGACGAGTTCGACGAGGATCATCATTCCGATACCCAAGCTGTGGAGTGGCGCGCTGCGCGGCGGTTCACGCAGGGACCGTACGTGTCCGTACAGGTCGTCTCGCCCAGGAAACGTTGGGCGGGCATGGCGGCAACAGTGCGTTGTCGGGTACCTCAGCGACCGTGGCGGACATTGACCACCAACGGATCAAGTTTGATTGTGTCATGGCCGGGTTGGCTGGCGCGACGCCCGGGTGGTTAATCCTTGCTGTTGGCGACCGCAGTCGGCGGCCCAGCCAGCGGAGACGGGATCACGACCTGCTCCTGCACGCGACACGATGGCGCAAGGTCGCGGCCGCCTTCGACGAGCCTCAACTGGGCCCCGTGTGACGCTGGGGGGAGGGGGGCGGTCCCACCGCATCGAGACCGAACTGGTCGGCGAACTCCGGCCTGGGGCAAGGACCCGGAGCGCGCGGTGACCCTGGCGGAGCAGCTGGAGGCGGTCGCCCCGTAGAGCCAACAGCCAAGAACGCTGTGTCTGACCGGAGAGGCTTCCCCTTCATACTTCCGGCCGACAGCCCAGAACAACTACGCCTCAGGCTCCACCCCGATAGCCGGGATATCCGAATCTCGGTCAAGGCCGAGTAGGTGGCCGACGAAGAGTACGGCAGCGTGACACTCGACAACAGCAACGACCGCAGCAGCTGCCACCACGGACGGCTACCCCATAGCCTGAAGCGAGCAACACAGTCGGCATTCTCCGGTCGGCCCCCCTTGATGCTCCTTGGCCGAACCGCCCAGCCATCGGGTTTCCCTGGGGCGTGAGAGAGGCGCAGGTTCTTGTCAGCGGTGGATCTTGGCTAGTTCGGCGTTGAACTGGGCACCGATGAGCAGGGCTAGGTTGGACAGCCAGACCCACACCAGGAAGACGACGATCCCGGCGAGGGAGCCGTACAGCCGATTGTAGGAGCCGACCTGCGAGGCATAGAGGGCGAAGCCGGCGGAGGCGGCGAGCCACAGGGTCATGGCCAGAGCGTCGCCCAGAAGTCGTTGCCGCACGCCGCGCGTCTGAGCCGGCCCCGAGCGGAACAACACCAGCACCAGGACGGCGACCAGGCCCAGCAGGAGTGGCCACTTCACTACGTTCCAGGCGGTGCCGGCCATGCTGTCCATGCCCACCAGCCGGCCGAGGACGGGGGCCGCTTCGGCGGTCAGGATGAGCACCAGGGCGCTGGTGACCAGAAGCGCCAGCAATACCAGAGCGGTGATCACCAGTCGTGGTGCGGTCCTCCATGCGGGCCGGAGGTCCTCGACGCCGTGCATGGCGTGCAGGGCTCGGCGGAAGACTCCCAGGTAGCTGGAGGAAGACCACAGAGCGCCGATCGTGCCGAAGACCGCCAGAACCCAGGCAGCTGTGCGCTGGTCGGCCATGCTCCTGAGCGTGCTGTGCATTACCGGCCGGGACTCGGCCGGGACAACAGCGATCACATTGCTGATGAGGTTCTCTGTGGCCGAGGGGCTGGCGATCCCGATCAGTGAGACCGTGACGAGGAGGGTGGGGAAAAGCGCGAGCACCGCGTAGTAGGTGAGCGCGGCTGCGCAGTCCGTCAGATTGTCGTTCCACACCGATGCCGGTGTCCGCCTCAGGGCGGTGCCGATGTCATGCCGGCCGGGCAGGTGACGCGCATACGTCGTGGCGGCATGCGGTGTGCGGGAGGCGATGCTCCGGAACTGGCCGATGAGGTGCATACGGCGCCGTCCGGCTTCAGCGCAGGTGTCGGCGAGTTGCTCACCACGCTGCCTTCCACTCGTACCCAAGGTCCACCGCTCTTGTACGTAGGTTCTCGATGCGCCGCTGACCAACGTTACGGGCACTGGGGCACGGTGAGCCCCATCCCGCTCATGCAGGCCTGCCAGGGGTTACCGGACACGGGCCTTGACCCCGGACCCAGGGCAGTTGTTGCTGCTTGGAAGCCGCTCTTGCAGACGATCGAAGACCACTGACCGAGGCTGGGACTGTAAGTCGTTCGGCTCTGTCTCACATTCGGTGTAACTCCCGATGGGCCTTGACCCCGAGGACAAGCGTCTCGGTCTTGACGCGGACCCACCGGGCGATGTTGCCGTCGTTGCCGTGGAGGGAGGGGTGCGCCAGTGGCCGCGGACCTCCGTCACGCGCACTCCCGGCAGCCGGACCATGACCTGCTGCCCGCGCGGGGAGTCGAGGGCCGCCGGCTGCGCGTGGACCTCACGTACGTCGAGCAGCCTACGCGCCTGCGGACTGTCCCGGAACGCCCGGTACGGGGCCTGTGGCGGTGCGGTGTCCGACCACGCGAAAGCGCCCGCTGCTCAGGCTCTCCCGAGGCGGCTTCTTCCGCCGGCTGATCCACGTGCCTCTCCTTTCCGCGCGCTGTGCAACCAAGGGTGCACGATGCGGTCGTCGTGCGGCGGGTCTCAGTCCCGGCGGTCGCGCTCCTGCTCCAGCAACTCCTCGAGATCGGGGAGCCGGTCCAGCCCCCGCACCGCCCGGATCATCCGCGCGTTGCGTTCGAACCGGTCACGGTGGCGGTGCAGAAGATTCCAGTACCCGGCGGTGAAGGGGCAGGCGTCCTCACCCACCCGTACGGACGGCTTGTACCGGCAGGGGCCGCAGAGGTCGCTCATGCGGTCGATGTACGCGCCTCCGGACGTGTAGGGCTTGGTGGTCATGCGGCCACCGTCCGCATACTGCGACATGCCCACCACGTTCGGGACCATGACCCAGTCGTAGCCGTCGACGAAGCTGCGGTGGAACCAGTCAGTGACGGCCTGGGGCTCCCACCCCCGTTGCAGGGCAAAACTGCCCAGAATCATCAGGCGTGGGATGTGGTGTGTCCATCCTGTCGCTCTGACCTGCGCCAGGACGTGGGCGAGGCAGTTCGCCTCCGTCGCGTCCGAGGACAGTTCCGCGAACCAGCCGGGCAGCCGTTCGTGGTGGCGCAGGGCGTTGCCCGCGCGGTACCGCGGGCCGAAGTACCAGTAGACGTGCCAGACGAACTCCCGCCATCCGGCGATCTGCCGCACGAATCCCTCGGCGCTGTTGAGTGGCACGCCGCCCGATCGCCAGCGCGCCTCGGCCCTCTCGACGCATTCCGCGGGATCCAGCAGGCCGAGGTTGAGCGAGGAGGAGAGCAGGCTGTGGCTCATCGTCGCGTCCGCGGCGAGGACCGCGTCCTCATGGGCGCCGAACGTGGCGAGCCGGTGCTCGACGAAGCGGCGGAGCGCGGCGAGTGCCTCGCGGCGTGTGGCGGGGAATCCCCGTGGTGCGTCCTCGCCGACGAACTCGACGTCCCCGTCGCGCGACCAGCGGTCGAGGTCGGACCGCACCTCGGCGTCGATGCCGCTTTCCCGGGGGCGATAGGGCGCCGGAACGCCCAGGCCGGTGGCGCCGCGGGGCGGGGGCTGCCGGTTCTCGTGATCCAGGTTCCATTGGCCGCCGGCGGGGCGGTCACCGTCCATCAGCAGGTCGTGCGTCTGGCGGACCCATCGGTAGAAATCCTCCTGGCGCAGGTGCTTCGTCCCGCGGTCGTCCGCCCAGTTCCTGAACGCGTCGTGAGTCACGAGAAAGCCGCGTGCCGGCAAGACGCGTACGGAGGGCAGCGCGCGCACGAAGGCGAGGGCCGCGTGGGACGTGGGATGGTGCACCGTCACCGGGGCGTCCCCCACCGCTTCGCGCAGGCCCTGGCGATACGTGTCCGACTTGACGTACCGCACGCGGTCACCGAGCTCGGCGGCCCGATGGCGCATCGCGGAAAGGATCAGGTGGGCCTTGGCACGGTGGAACCGTCGTCTCCGGAAGACGCTCCTGGCCTCGATCATAAGCAGCGGCGCGTCCCGATGAGGGCCGCCCCTCGCCGGATCGACGAAATGGGGGCCGAGCTGATCGCCGAACAGCCAATGGGGGGTGCCGGACTCTTCCTCAGTCATGCGCGAGAACTCCGTTGACGATCTGCCGCCTGGTCGGCGCAGGCGACGCTGTGCCTCACAGATCAAAGCGCACGACAGCGTCGGTCGTACCCCGCACACACCGGGCGTACGCCTTGGGCGTACGCCCGAAGGTCTTCCAGGCGCAGCGGTGTGTCGGTCATACAGCCCACCGTGCTTCAGCGGGCTTAGCCACCGCACCTTTTGACGCTCGAACGGGTGAGGCGGGCAGCAGCGCCGGCCTCCCGGAGACACGGACAACGTGTCGGCGGCCCGGCCGGGGATCCTGGTGGAGTTACACGGAAGCAGGCCGGCGCCGGTCGGGGATCAGCGCCCCGTCAGTCAGTCCTCACGCTGGTAGTTGTTCTCGTACTCGTCGAGAACGATGTGCGCGTCCCCGTGCGGGCCCACCCGCAGGTCCTCCTCCAGCGTGCGGACGCGGTACTGCCAGCCGGCAGGAGGGCTCAGACGCTCGCCAAGGGTGGCCAGCTGGTCGCGGTCCAGGTCCGGGTCAACGTGCCTGGAGAGGCTCTGCATGACATACACGTGCCCGTCGGGGGAGACGAGCTCGTGGACGTCGCGTCACTTCAGGAAGGTCCACTGCGTCGTACGATTCACCAGGAGCTGGGTGTAGGGCGGTCGCTGCGAGCTGAGGAACCCCTCCACGTCGGGGACGCGGACATCGGCCACGGTGTGCATGGCGACGCCGTCCACAGACGTGACTTTGCCTGCTTCGAAAAGCTCGACGCTGGCGGTGTCCATCAGCGCGCGGCGGGGCCCGTTCTTCCATACCGCGTCTCCGTGGAACTCCGCAGCCAGAGCGGCTGGGTCCAGGGCACGGAACTGGTCGTCGGTGAAGTCCACCGGGAGGCCGGCGCACTGTCTCGCAGGAGACGACCACGCCGCGTTCGAGCATCAGCTCCTCGACCTCGCGGAAGCTGAGCGGGGAGCGGAAGTACAGCCACACGCAGTGGGAGATCACCTCGACCGGGTACCGGTGCCCCTTGTACGACGGCGGCGTGCTGCCCACGGACAACCCCCTCCACCATGATCATCTCGAAGATCATCCCACCCGGCCAGCCAACCCGACAGCGCCCCCGACGCCCCTCAGCACCAAAGGGCCACCGAGGACCGCACCCCTCCCACCTGGGGCAACGCCCGGCGCGGCAGGGGTGACGCGACCACCTGACAATGCAGGAACCTCTGTCCGGCAAACGGGCGTGCGACCGGGGCGAGCCACTCTCATCCGGCCGGGAGTGCGAGTCGGCGCACGGCCAAGAGAGCGCATTGTGGCGCCTGTTCGTATGAACCAGCGTGTCCCGGCCGGCTGAGGGAGCCGGGCACTGGTGAAGTCTGCTGCGTCCCTATCCTCTGCTTCCTGGAAGGAAAACCATGCTGTCTTTCCGTAAGACCTTCGCGGCCGTTGCTCTGGCCGCTGCCGCGCTGATGACCGGTCCCGGTATCGCCTCGGCCAACGACTACTCCGAGCGGGGAGGGGAGCCGACGCTCTACGCGCAGTGCAACGACTTCACCACGCAGCTCGGCGTGGTGAACGTCAACCAGGGCCCTGTCTGCATCGACTTTGGTACCTCCTACAGGCACGAGGGGCACAAGAACGGCGGCGGGCTGAACTTCTCCTGCAACGCGGCCGTCACGCAGCTCGGCGTGGTGAACGTCAACCAAGGCCCTGTCTGCGTCAAGTTCTGACTCGCGTACCGACGGGCGGGCTGCCCTGGGCGCGACCCGAGGACGGCAGCCCGCGTGCGGCCGCCGAAGGGCCGGCACTCACCGCTCATGCCGCTACGGCCCACCCCACAAGGCAGCACCCGTTGAAGTAGCCGGACATGTGCCGGGCCCGGACCTCGCGTGGAGGGCCGGGCCCGGTGGCCTGTTTACCGTAGAGCGGTGACAACGTCCTCCGATGACGCGGCCGGGCCGAAGCGGCGGCGGGTAGTGGATTTCACTCCCTCAGGAGATCGTGGTGCGCACCGTGCCAGGTGACAGAAGAGCGTCGAAGAGGACCTGTGACTCCTCCCCCTCGTGGACGAGAGGGCTTCTCGCTATGCCGGTTGGGCTTCGCGACGAACCAGCCCGGCCCGTAGAACGTTCAGGGCGCCCACCATGTCGTCGTGCGCCCTGTGGCCGCAGACGACGCAGTGGAACTTCTCCTGGGTGAGCCGGTTCTCCTTGGCGATGTGCCCGCATTCGGGGCACCGCCGTGCCCGACGACATCACCGTGCACCTGGATGCCGGCTACGGACAAGACCCGCACCGAACTGACCGCCCGCAACCTGCACGGCCGCATCGCGCACAAGGGCGAGAGGGCGCCGATCCAGGCCGGCGAGCGGTGGCACGTCGAGCCCGCGCACGCCTGGCAGAACGCCTTCCACCGAATTGCCCGCTGCTACGAGCGCCGTGCGACCGTCGCCAACGCCTTCTTCGACCTCGCGGACACGATCATCACCGTTCGTAGTCTGATCCGCCGGGCCTGGACCACCCACCGCTGGGACGACCGCCCGAAGCGACGTCCTGAGCCCCGCCCATCTGCCCGGCCTTTTACGCGCAGACTGTTCCCGCTGGTCGGGACTGTCAGTGCCCGGCGCCAGCATGCTTACCTGGGACATGCCCCAGTTACTCCGTCACGGGCAGGCACTCGGCGAGCAGGTCGACGACGTCGCGCCAGGCGCGCTGCGCGTGCCGTGGGTGGTAGCCGACGCCGGGGACCACAGGGTGGGCGACCGGCGGGTGGTGGAAGGCGTGCAAGGCGCCGCCGTAGACCGTGAGGCGCCAGTCGACGCCCGCGGCTTGCATCTCAGCGGTGAACGCGTCCCGTTGCGCGGGCGGCATGATCGGGTCTTTTGACCCGACCCCGGCCCACACCGGGCAGCGAATGCGCGCCGCCTCGCCCGGTCGGCCCGTGGTAGTTGCGTTGACTGTCCCGATCGCGCGCAGGCTGACGCCGCCGCGCCCGAGTTCCAGCCCGACGGCGCCCCCGGTGCCGTAGCCGACGGCGGCGATCCGGTCGGGGTCTGTCCGCGGTTCGGTGCGCAACACGTCGAGCGCCGCATGGCCGATGTCCCGCATCCGGTCGGGATCAGCGAGCAGCGGCAGGCAACGGGCCAGCATCTCCTCGGGGTCGCCCAAATAGCGCCCGCCGTGGAGGTCGAAGGCCAGCGCTATATATCCCAGTTCGGCGAGAGCATCGGCCCGGCGGCGCTCGACGTCGCTGAGCCCCATGCCCTCTGGTCCGAGCAGCACCGCGGGCCGGCGGTCGACACCGGCCGGGAGCGCGAGGTGCCCGATCATCGTCAAACCGTCGGCCGGATACTCGACCGTACGCGTCGTAATCGTGGTCATGAGACTGGACTGTAGTGATCGTCGGGCCCGGTCCGGCTGGTGTTCTGCCGCTGGCAGATCAGCGCGGGTATCCCTCTGGAATACGGCGAGGGCTCACGAGAACCGTCACAAACCCCGTCCCCACGGCAGCGCTATCGGATCACCTGCCCAGGCCACGGTGTTGGAGGCTGACCCTCGTAGCAGGATTCTGGGCTATACCGGCCTATACCGGCCCGCTCCCGTGAAGGCGTCACCAGCTAGTTCACCTCACGGTTCAGGCGGCCTGGCCGAGGCCGGCGGGGGTCAGGTCCTGCTCTTCGCAGCGGGGTGAAGTCGACGTCGAGTTTCGGGTCGTACGCCTCGGGCTGGATGCCGAGTTCGTGGGTGCTGTACTGGCCGAACCGGTCCGGCGCTTGCACTCCGGGCAGGTGGACCTGGCTGCCATCGCCCTTTCCAGGGCCCGTTCCTGCGCGAGCGTCGGCACGCGTTTCGGCCGGGCAAGGTTCACGCGAACGGGTGGATCCCCGCACTTTCGGGCGCGGACGGTCCGACCGGCGTACTTGAGGACGCTCCCCTCTCCGAGATCGCGCGGAGCCTGGGTGAGTTCGCAGCTACGCCGCCCCTCCTCCCCGCCGTTGCCCAGCAGCTGGGCCGGGCCGCAGAGTCGGCCGCCTCCGCGATCCCTGTGGGCTCTGCCACGGCGTACGGCCACCTCGGAGCCGCGTACGCATACGTGATCCAGGCACATCGTGCCGCCAGCGACGCCCCCACCAGCTGATACCGAACCCCGAAAAGCGCGCTGCCACCGGCGCGTTCCTCGCCCCGGAACGCCTCATGAGGATCCGTCAGCGCTTAGGGCGCCACGTCGCGCCCAAGCGGGGAACGAGTCCTTCTGGGGCGATAAGGTGGCGATCGACGTAAAGCAAAATGCGAGTGGCCCCGTCGACCGGCTTGGCAACCGGGAGGGGCCACTCAGGCCAAAGAACCTTGTAGTGGAGGTCCTTGGGCCGGCCGCGCACTCCTAGGAACCAGGAGGTGGCGACGTGATCAGGGTACCCGTACCCGCACGCGCACACACTGCACCCCGCCGTGGGCTCAGCGACCTCAGTCGCTGGACCTTCGACGGGGTGTTCGTGCTGCCTGCATACGCCCCTGCACACGCCTCTGCTGAGGGAGCCGGGATGATATAGGTCCTTCTGGGGCGGCACCCATCAGGGCCTGCCGCCCCGGGCCTTCGAGCCGCGAGGTGATTGACGTCACCTCGGGTGGAGTGCCCATCTGACACCGGGGAGCTTTGACGAGCTCCCCGAAGGGATTGCCCGCCCGGTGGTACGCCGGTCGAGCGGTTCAACATCAGGTTTCTCTCCGGAAACCGAAGCCTTTTCGGGGCTTCGTCGTGTCACGAGGCGGGCCCCGCGTCACGGGAGTCATTGTGCACGACGTTTCGTGCGGCGGCCAGCTTCGGCATGCCCACACATCCCTTTTCCGGCCTGTTCCCGCGCTGCGGAGCGGGCGCTGCGCGGTGAAGATCACTTCCCTGCCCCTGCCCTTGCTCTGCGGGCGCGAGGGCAGAGGCCCTTTCATCCGCCCTCGCGCCGCCTCCGTCTCCGTCATGGCGGTGTTCCGATGAGCCCCCTGGCGCCTGCGGGCCTACGGATGCCCGTTGCTCGTACGGCTGAGAGCGCGGCGGCCGTCGACTCGGCCAAGCATCCCGCCCTGGACGCCGCACCGCAGCGGCCGGTTGTGGGGGAGGAGCAGGACGTGCTGCGTACACGGTCACGTCGTGCTGAGCCGCGGGCGTGGCTTCGAGCGGTGGTCTGGCTGGCGGGGTCAGGCCTGCACCCGAGGGTCGGTCCGACGACCGTCGTGGTCGCGCGGGATCTCGCGGCCCGCATGGACTTCCGGCGCGGCATCGTGGTCTACGGCCTGGCGGGCGTTACCGAGCGGACCGGGCTGTCGGAGGCGACAGTGAAGCGGCATGTACAGGTGCTGCGGGAGCTCGGCGCCCTGGTCTGGATGGTCCACGGCAGCAAGCGCAACCTCGCGCTGCCCGGCGAGGCGTACATGGCGACGGCGACGATCTACGGCGCGGTGATCCCCCAGGCGTTCGACGACGCCATGGGGCACCGGCTGGACGGGACGGGCTACGAGGCGCGGGTGTGCGGAGTGACTCCCGCCGGCCGGGAGCTCGCGGTCGTCGCCTCGGGCGCTCGGAGTGACGCCCGGCGGAAGCAGAGTCACCGGACCGGCCGTTGCGAACAGGCAGTTCGCCGTGGGGGCCACCCTGTGGATAACCCGGCTGTGGATAACTCCTGCTCCAGTGGCCGTGAGCCCCATTCTCCTGGTAGTTACCACCGGCAGCCCGCAGTTGATGTTGAGACAGGTTGTAAAGACACCTCGCGCGAGCGCGCGAGCCGCTCCACCACGTCTCCTTCCGCCCACAAAGTCAGCGGCAACAGCCCGGGGGGCCGCCGGACGGCTCGTCAGGTGCAGCGCGGTATCTGGATTACCCGGCAGGTGCGGGCCCGGGTCCAGTGGACCCAGCGCGTACGGCTGCGGCGCCTGGAATTCGTGCTGCGCCCGTGGATCGACGCGGGCCTGGACGCCGACACGATCGCGGCGGAGCTCCACTCCTGGATGCTGACCTGGCGCCCGGCCCGTCCGGCGGAGTACATCCGCGCCCAGCTCGCCCAGCAGACCGCGGCCGAGCACGTGGCGGCCGAGTTCGAGGCAGCGGAGGGCTGGGACGAGCAGGAGGCGTCCGGTGCCCTGACCGCATCGCGGCCCGACCTGGTGCGCAGTGTGCTGGACGGCCTGGCCGTAGGTCTCGCCGCCTACTCCGCCGTCCAGGCCGAGCGCGGCTTGGACGACCTGACCGACCGTGACGCGGCCGCCGACATCGCGGCCTTCCTCGGAACCACCACCGCGACGGGAGTTCGGTATGAGTGACACCTCGTCGAGCGGCGTCGACCTGGCCCGTGTCGCACTCGCGCGGCCGGCAGGAAGCACGTGGCCTTCCGGATAACCAGTCTCGAAGCTGAGCTACCCAACATCGGACTCGCCCTGGCCGTAAATCAGATCGCCTGCAGGCCACGGGTATCGATGTCTACGCCGAAGGGTTCGGGGAGGTGCACGGACGTCCCGAAGGGGTGCGGTCCGTCGACTCGTGTGTAGCCAAGCCGTCCCGGCTCTGAAAACAAAGTCAAGCTACCCTCGACGCGGTCGACGAGAAGGTAGAGAGGAGCACCGTATTCCGCGTACCTGCGGCGCTTCACCACTCGATCCGTCTCCGCATTTGACTCTGAAGTCACCTCGACGATCAGCAGCGTCTGATCCGGAAGCAACGCGCCGCCACCCCTTGCGAGATCCTCAGGGACGACTGCGATGTCGGGAACGTACCAGTTCGACGACCCAGGCAAATCCAGGTTTCCGGAACCCTCGACGCATCCAAGCTCGTCAACCCGAGCCTCGATCTGCCGCCGCACAAGTTTCGCGGCACGCTCGTGATCCCAGGTCGGTGACACGGTCTCGATGATCCCCTCAATGATCTGAACGCGGTCTCCACGAATGTGCTGCACGGCGAACTTCAGAGCACGTTCGACGTCGATCCCCTGGCTGTAGTCCGGCGCACTCGTCATGAAATCCCGATTCCGTTCATTTTCAGCGACTGAGCTACGCAGCATCATGCCGCAACGCGGACTCCGTGCGGGCTGCAGGGAACCTGACTACCAGTCCGACGGGCCCTGGCCAGGACCATCCCCGCGGGTGCGGGGAGCAGTCTGCTCCCCGCACCCGCGGGGGATGGTCTCCTCCTGGTAGACGCGTTGGCGTTGTCACGTTGGCTGACGGGCTTGGGATGATCTTGGAGTTGGTCGTGCTGTTGCTGCAGTGCGGTGTGGTCGTCTCCCACGAGACAGTGCGCCGGTGGTGTGCGAAGTTCGGGCAGGCCTGCGCCAGCAGCCTGCGTCGCCGGCGTGTGCAGCCGGGCGACAAGTGGGACCTGGACGAGGTCTTCGTGAAGATCAACGGCGAGCACAAGTACCTGTGGCGGGCCGTGGACGCCGACGGCACCGTCCTGGACATCCCTCTCCAGAACCGGCGGGACACCGCCGCGGCCCGGCAGTTCTTCCGCAGATCACGGAGTCGCACCCCCAGCACACCCCGAGCCCCCAGCACACGCCCCCCCCGCACGGCCGTCCGTCCGCCGGCGAGAGCCCCTCGATGGTCAGCCGGTCCGCAGCTGATGTGGCGGGGTGAGCGCGGTGCGGATCTGCCGCAGCAGTACCGGCGGCGCCGCGGGCTCCTCCTCGGGCGGGAAGTACTTGGCCAGCTCGTGCCGCCTGCTGATCCGCAACTTGCGGTAGGAGTGAGTGAGATGGGACTCGATGTTGCGCAGGCTCACCTTGAGCAGCCGCGCGATGTCCCGGTTGCTCATCCCGCGCGCGGCCAGCTCCGAGACCTGCCGCTCGGTGGGGGTGAGCAACGACTCGGCGGAGTCCTTGCGCGGATCGGGCCGGCCGCCCGCGTACCGCAGCTCCCACTGCACCGCCTCCACCAGCCCGTCGGCGCCGAGCGAGATGGCCATCTCATTGGCCCGGTGCAGCAGTTCACGGGTGCGCCGGGCCTTGCCGGCCTGGCGGTGGGCACGCCCCGCCTCGTACAGGGCGTGGGCGAACAGCAGGGGCGTGGGGGACGGTTCGAGGATGTCCAGGGCCTGGCCCGTGAGGTGCAGCGCCTCGGATCCCGAGCTCGCCGCGGCCTCCGCGACCAGAGCGCGGCCCAGCGCGAAGGGCGCGTTCCAGCGGCGGGCGAGCTCGGTCTCCTCGCGGGCCGCGCGGCGGGCCGCGACCACGTTGCGCTGCGCCAGCAGGAGCCCGGAGCGGGTGGAGCGCCAGGGCAGGACCGCGGGGTTGACGATGCCCCTGCGGGCCAGTTCCTCCTCGCACTGGGCGATCAGGGCGAGACCGCGCGGGACCTGCCCGAGCCGGCCAAGAGCACGGCCCGCGCTGTGCAGGAGGTACAGCCGCCACCAGGTGCGGGGCTGCTCACCCGCGAGCGGCGGCGCCTCGTCGAGCAGGGCGCTGGCCGCGGCGATGTCGTCCTTCTCCAGGGCCACGTCGATGAGGACGCTGCGGGCCAGCGCTCCCACGTGGTGGCGCGAGGCACGGATCCGGGTGAGCAGTTCGAGCGACTGGCAGGCGTCGTCCTCGGCGTCCGCGAGCAGGCCCCGGTGCAGCTGTACCAGAGCCCTTACGACCAGGGCCTCCGCGATCCGGGTCACCGCTCCCTGGGCGCGGGCCAGCCGCACCTCGGTGTCCAGGTGCCGCCGTGCCTCGTCCACGTCGCCCGACCACAGCAGGGCGAGCAACGCGTGGTACCAGGTGGAGGAGCCGTACGGCGCGCGGGGCACGGTCAGGGACCGGTTGGCGATGCGCCGGGCGGCCCGGGCCGAGTCGCCCGTCGCGGTGCGCAGCAGCAGCACCCGTTCGAGCCGGTCCTCCCCGCCGCACCGGTCATCCGCGCGGTAGGTGCCCTCGTGGAGCCGGACATGGGTGAGCCGGCGCCGCAGCCGTGCGGCCGACGAGGGGTCGGCGGAGCCGAGTTCGGCCCGGGCCTTCTCCAGGACCTCTCGGGCACCGCTGAGTTCGTCGAGCCGCAGCAGGATGTCGGACAGCCGCAGCGCCTCACGGAGCCGTTCCTCGGGCCGCAGGGGCCCGGCGGCGTGCGCGGTGAGCGCGCGGGCGGAGGCCGGCAGGTCGAGGGCGGTGAGCGCCTGGATCCGCATTCCCTCGGCGCGGACTGCCAGTTCGTCGGGTACGCCGTGCAGGACGGCCTTCTCGATCAGCCGCCTGGCCCGCGCGGGGTCGCGGCCGACCATGCCCTGCGCGGCGTCCAGGAGCAGCCGGACCATCCACGGCTCGTCGAGCCGGTGGGAGCGCAGCAGATGCGCGGAGACGTCCGCGGGCGGCGCGCCCCTGCGCCGCATGAACCGGGCGGCGAGCAGATGGAGTTCGGCGCGCTCGGCGCACGGGATGTCCTGGTAGAGGAGTTCCGACAGCAGGGGGTGGCGGAACTTCATGTCGTGCCGGCACAGCAGCCCGGACTCGGTGAGCCGCGACAGGCTGCGGCACGCCTCCTCCGTCGGCACCCCGCACAGGTCGGAGAGGATGGCGGGATCCAGGGGTGAGCCGAGGGTGCTGGCCGCCCGGGCGATTTTCAGGCAGTGCGGATCGAGACGGCGGAGCATGCACAGGATGCGCTCCTTGACGCCCTGAAGGTGCACCCGTTCGTCCTGCGGGCCCGCCGGTGGCTGCTCGGCGCTGATCTCGTCGGCGGCATGCCCTGGACCGTCGTGGGGCCGGGCGCCGGGGCCCGCGGACGTGGTCCGTATCTGCTCGGCGGGTACGTTGCGCATCTGTTCGGTCAGCAGATACGGGTTGCCGCCCGCGCCGGCCACCAGCGCGTCCACGGACTCGTGGTCGTGGCCGCACAGCGCGGCGGCCAGATCGGACGCGGCGCTGGGGCTCAGGTCGCGCAGGTGGATGTGGCGGTCGGGGCGGATGCCCTCCATGAACTCGACCAGCAGGTGCTGGTCGCTCGCCGTCTCGCCGCAGCGTTTGGTGGCGAGCAGCACCACGGGCAGGTTGGCCAGGCGGCGGCTGAGGAAGCCGAGCCAGAGCAGGGACTCGCGGTCGGCGTGCTGTAGGGAGTCGACCGTCAGGAGGATCGGGGAGCACCGTGCCGCCCGGCCGACGCCCGCGCACAGTTCCGCGAGCAGCGGGTAGTCGTGCCCGGTCCGGCCGCCGTCGCTCTTGGTGGACGTGGCCAGGGCGCGCTCCCAGCCCTGCGCGGTCTGCGGCAGGGTGGCCAGAAGCTGGTGCACGATGCCCAGCGAGAAGTGCTGTTCGACGGGGGACGCGGTGGCGGAGAGTACGACCATTCCCTTGTCGCGGGCGGTCGCCTCGGCCCAGCGGAGCAGAGCGGTCTTCCCCGTCCCGATCATTCCCTCCATCAGCGAGACCGCGCCCGCACCCGCGACAGCGGAATCGAGCATCTCAGTGATGATTTTGAATTCTTCGCTCCTGCCGAACAGCTCCTGGACCATCGCCCTACATCTCCTGAACAGTGAATGACTGGACGACGCAGCGGGTCCGGTAAAGCGTGTCCGAACCAGCGTCGTCAAGGCCGTTTCTCGGCCACTGCCAAGCCGTTGAAGCCCTGGCAGGAAGAGCTTCTTCGGACAATTGTGACGGTGAATTCGAGTCCCCCCGCTACGCCCGCCGACCGCTGGTGAACAGTGTACACCTGTGACGTGTCCAGACGCTAGCACGGCCCCCGCTCCCTAGGCAGGACGCCTTCCGGCCGAAGGAATCGGCGCGTGTTCCATCGGTCATTCCTTCGGCCCCACCGTATTGATGTGCACAGGTACCGCATGGGTACGGTCTGCGCGGCATTGCGAAGGTCGCAGGCGACGTGCCCGGAAAGCGCTCATCCGGATACCGCCGAATTGGCCCCGCGACCCAATGGCGAAATCAGACGGAAGGATGGGTGCTCGCGTGACCGCGACCAGTGAGGAGTTTCGCGCGTTATGGGAAAACCGCCCGGCCAGGCCGCCGGCGGCGGTTTCCCCCTCGTCCGGGGGCGGCCGCACCGAGCAGTTCCTGCTGTCCCTGACGGGCCTGCTGCCCCTGGTGTACGAGCAGGCCTGGCAGACGGTGCTCGGCCCCGGCTTCCGGCTCCAGATCATCGACTGGCGGGCCACCCGCGCGGACGTGCAGGACGTCCGCCTCGCCGAGCGGCTGGCCCAGGAGGCCGCCGCCTGGACCCCGTTGGACCAAGGACCGGGAATGCGGGCCACGCTCATCCGGCGCGACGACCGCACCTGGTCCTTCGCCTGGCGCTACAGGCGGGACGTGATGGACCGCGCGGCGGGCCTTCGGCTGCTCGACCAGGCCACCGAGGCCTACGCCGTCCTGCTGCGCGGCGGCACCCCGCGGCGCCCGCAGGATGCGGACAACCTGTTCGCCGGGAGGGTGAACCGATGAGCGGCGACCAGGGCACCCAGGGCGACAATTCAGTACGGCTCTTCTGTCTCCCCTTCGAGGGGGTGTCGGCCGGCGTGTATCTGCCGTGGGCCCGGATCACCGGCAGCTCACTGGTGATCACGCCCGTCGAACTGCCCGGCCGCGGACGCCATCCGCGCACCAGACCGTGCCGTGATCTTGAGGCGCTGATGGCCGAGATCATGCCGTACGTGGCCCGCATGTGCGACCGGCCGTTCGCGCTGTACGGGCACGGCTTCGGCGCCCTGCTCGCCTACGAGACAGCGGCCCGGCTCGAATGGGAGCACGACGCGGTGGCCGAACGGCTGTATGTGTCGGGTTCCGGCATCCCGCACAACCGGACCGTGCCGGAGCGGGCGGTGGGCCATCTGCCGGACGCCGCCATGATCGGCAGGCTCCGCGACCGGGGCCGGATGCCCCCGGTCTCCCGTGACCCGCGACGAGCGGCCCGGGCACTGCCCGCACTGCGCGCGGACCTCACCGTCATGGAGGCCTACCGGCGCGACCCGCGCCACATCCTGCACTGCCCGGTCACCGCGATGGGCGGGGTACGCGATCGCGGCCTGACCGGCGCGGACCTGAGCGGCTGGCGCCGGTGCACCCGGCGCGCCCTGCGGGTGGAGATGTTCCCCGGCGACCACTACTTCCCGCTCACCGCACAGCAGGAGATCCTGGAGACGTTCGGGCGGGATCTGATCCGCCCGGCGGCCGCCCGGCGCCTGCTTTCGGTCGCCGGATACTGACCCCGGGACCGGCGCCCGAGCGGCCCGGTTCCCAAATCGGCAACAAGAATTGCGCGGGCTCCGCGGCGTCCACATCCTGGCCGCTGGAGGTGACCGTATGACACCCACTCACCGCGCCAAGGGCCTCGACGGCGAGGCCCTTGGTGACGAGCCGGAGCACGACGCGGAACCGCTCTCCGGTTTCCTTGCGGAGGCGTCGCACTGGCTGCGTGACCTGCTCGGACCCGAGGACCGGGTCACGGCGGCGGTCCGCCGGATCCTCGACATCGGCAGCGGGCCCGGCGAGGCCTCCTGCCAACTGGCCCGCGTCTTCTCCCGGGCGGACGTCGTCGCCGTCGACCGGTCCGCCGAGCATCTTGCCCAGGCCGAGATCCGCGCCGCCGAGTGCGGCCTGGGCGGGCAAGTCACCACCCGGCAGGCCGAACTGCCGGAGGAGTTCGGCCGGTTGGGGCCGGCCGATCTCATCTGGACCGGCAATGTCTGCCGGCATCTGGGTGACCAGCAGGCGGCGCTGCGGAGCCTGGCGTCCGCGCTGCGGCCCGGCGGCATGCTCGCCGTCGCCGAGCGCGGCCTCGCGCCCCGCTTCCTGCCCCGCGACATCGGCATCGGAAAGCCCGGCCTCCAGGCCCGCCTCGACTCCGCCCTTGAGGAACGCTTTACCGCCGGAAGGGCCCGGCTTCCGGGCGTCACCTCCGTGATCGAGGACTGGCCGTGCATGCTGGCGTCCGCCGGACTCGTCCCCACCGGCAGCCGGAGCTTCCTCATCGACCTGCCCGCCCCGCTGGGCCTGGCCGCGCGCCGGCATCTGCACACCCGGTTGCGCCGCATCCTCGAAGAACTGGGCGACGAACTCGACCTCGTCGACCGGCTGACCGTGGAACAGCTCCTGGACGGGGACGCCTGTACGGGCATCCTGTGGCGTCCCGACGCCTTCTACCTCACGGCGGTCACCGTGCACACGGCCCGCCTGTGCGGTCCCCGGGACTGACCCACCCGGCACCCGGCCGCCGAACCCCCCACCGCGTCCCCACCGCGCCCCCCACGGCGCCCCCCACGGCGCGTCCGTGTGCGCGGCGCCCGTGTGTCCCGGCGCCGCCCGCACGGGTCCCGCCCCGGCGCGCGAAGGCCGCGTCCGGTGCCGTGAGGCACCCGGCCCGCGGCGGCAGCACCGCAGTTCAGACGGCCCGTGGCGTTCTCGCCGCGGGCCGTCTTCGCGTGCCCGCGCGACCGTAGGGCGACCACAGCCGCAGATGCTTCGGTCAGTCCTGCGGTCGCACCGTATTGAGGCGGCGGCGCCCGCACTCCTACCTTCCTTCCCAAGCGGCCACCCCGGCGACGACGGGGCGCCGGACAGGATACGAGCGAGCGACGGAGGACGCGTGAAGATACGGATTCTTGGCCCGTTGCACGCCGAGACGAACGGTGTTCCCGTCGTCCCCACGGCGGCGAAGACGCGGCAGGTCCTGGCACTCCTCGCGCTCCGTGCGGGACAGCTCGTCCCGGTGACCGTCCTGCGGGAGGAGCTGTGGGGGCCAGTGCCGCCGCGCAGCGCGCACAACACCTTCCAGACGTACATCCTGCGGCTGCGCCGCGCCCTGGCCGAGGGCCTGGGCGGCCCCGAAGGACCGGCGAGGGCCCGACAGCTCCTGTCCACCGGGCACGGCGGCTACGCGCTGCGGGTCACCGAGGACGACGTGGACGCCTTCGCCTTCCAGCGGGCGGCGCGGGCCGGCCACGCGGCCTTTTCGGACGGTGACGACGAGTCTGCGTCCCGGCTGCTGCGCCAGGCCCTGGCGCTGTGGCGGGGACCGGCGCTCGTGGACGTACGGGCCGGGTCGGCGCTGCGGATCCACGCGGCCGCTCTGGAGGAGAGCCGGATGCTCGCCACCGAGCGGTGCGTCGACGCCGAGCTCCGGCTCGGACGGCACGCCGAACTCCTGGCGGAACTCGTCCAGTTGACGGAGCGTCACCCCGCACACGAGCGGCTGCACGCCCAGGCCATGGTGGCGTTCTACCGCTCGGGGCGGCAGTCCGCGGCCCTCGGCCTCTACCGCAGGCTGCGCCGGGGACTGATTGAGGAGCTTGGCCTTGAGCCGGCTCCCCAACTCCAGCGCCTGCACCAGGCGATGCTCATGGTCGACCCCCGGCTCGACACGGACACGCGGGGCGGCCCGCCCACCCGGGCCTTCGACCTGTACGCGGCCTGAGCACGCCGCACCACGGACAGCGAGCACCCACAGAAGAGGTGACCCAGTGACGGACCGGATACCCACCCTGTACGAACGCATCGGCGGCGCCGAGGCGTTGGAACGCCTCACCGAGGAATTCTACCGGCGCGTACGCAAGGACGAGATGCTGGCACCGCTCTTCCAGTACATGGAGGACGACCACCCGCAGCACGTCGCGACCTTCCTCGGCGAGGTCCTTGGCGGCCCCGAGGCCTACACCGAGCACCACGGCGGCTACCCGCACATGGTCTCGCGCCACCGGGGCCGGTCCATCAAGCCGGAGCAGCGCGCGCGGTGGGTGGAACTGATGCTGGAGGCCATGGATGTCGTGGGCCTTCCCGAGGACGCCGAGTTCCGCTCCGCGTTCGTCGGGTACATCGAGTTCGGCTCGCGCCGCGCGATGGCCAACTCCCAGCGTGGGGCGGCACCTTCGAGCCGTACCACCATCAAGAAGTGGGGCTGGGGCGAGGCCGTGCCCGGTGAGGACTGACCCGGTGGCGAAAGCGCGCGGGCGGCTTCGCCGGATCCCGCTCGCGTTTCCCTGGTTCGGCAACAAAGATTGTCGGTTGGCCACGCTCGGTTCCAGCATGGGGACCGCTGGTCACCACCGCCTTCCGGCGGACAGCGGAGGCGTCCGTGCCACCCGGGCGGCCGCGGCGGGAGCCACGTGGCGCCGCACTCCGCAAGCCCGGCCGACCGGCGCACGGTCGCCCTGATCCGCCCGAACCATCCGAACAAGGAGTTCGCCCATGCGTTTGACCCCCTCTGTGCCGGCGCACAGCGGCTTTGCGCCGACACATTCCGAGTGCGTCCCCCGCGGCCGACGGACGGCCACCGAGCGGACGGGAGGCGGCAGCCGATGAGCGCCCAGACCGAGACGCACGAGGCGGCCTCCCCGAAGGCGAGCAACCGGCTGCCCTTCGCGGTCTATCTGCTCGCGTTCAGCCTGTTCGCCATGGGCAGCGCCGAGTTCCTGCTCGCCGGCGTCCTGCCGGACGTCGCCGACGACCTGCACATCTCGCTCTCCTCCGCCGGTTCGCTGATCTCCGCGTTCGCCATCGGCGTGGTCATCGGCGGCCCGCCGCTCGCGGTCCTGACCCTGCGCTGGCCGCGCCGGACCACGCTGGTGGTCTCGCAGGTCCTGTTCGCCCTGTTCGTGGCGGCCGGCCTGGTGACCGACAACCTCACCGTGCTGATCATCACCCGCTTCCTGTGCGGTCTGGCCTACGCGGGATTCTGGGCGGTCGCCGCGGTCACCGCGATCGGACTCGTCACCCCCGACCGCACCGCAAGGGCCTCCGGCGTGGTGGTCAGCGGACTCAGCATCGCCATGGTCGCCGGCGGCCCGGCCGGCGCGCTGCTCAGCCACTTCACCGGCTGGCGGGGCGGATTCTGGGCGGTGGTCGCCCTGACCGTGCTCGGCGCGATCTCCACCGCCGTCGTCGTCCCCACGACCACGGCGGTCCAAGAGCCCAGCGTTGCCCGCGAGTTGCGCACCATGCGCAAGCCGCAGCTGTGGGTGGTGTACGCGGCGACCCTGCTGAGCACCGCCGCGTACATGATCTCGTACAACTACCTGGCGGCCTTCCTGAAGGACATCACCGGCGTCGGCTCCGTGTGGGTGCCCGCGATCCTCGTGCTCTTCGGCGTCGGCGCCTTCGCCGGCCTGTCGGTGGGCGGCCGGATCGCCGACGGGCGGCCGCATCACGCGCTGCTCATCGGAGCGGGCGGCATTCTGGTCACCTCGGCGCTGCTCGCCGTCCTCGGCCACCATGTCGTGGCCGTCGTCATCCTGGTGCTGCTCCTGGGCGTCGCCGGGTTCGTGCTCAACCCCGCCATCTACGGGCGGGTGTTCACCGTGGCGGCCGACGCGCCGACGCTCGCGGGGGCCACCGCCGTCTCGATGTTCCAGCTCGGCATCAGCCTCGTGCCCGTCCTGGCGGGCGTGGCCATGGGAGCCGGAGCCAGTCTTGACGTCATCCCCTGGCTGGGCGCGGGCCTTGCCGTCCTCACCATCCCCGTCGTCCTGATCGAACGGACGATGGCCCGCGGCCGGGCGTGGAGCCCGGGGGCCGGCGAGAACTGACCTCGCCCCTCCCGCACCCGCTCCAGGTCCGCGCTCACGCACCACCGTACGGCGTGCGCTCCTCGTACGCCGCAAGCAACCCATCGCAGGGAGCCGCAGGGCGATCCTCGACAGGATCTCCCTGCGGCTCCCCCTGAGGGAGGACCCCATGGACAACAAACTCGGTTACGAACTCGGCAACTGGGTGGTGTCGCAGATCCAGAGTCCGGACCGTCCCACGCAGACGGTCTTCACTCTGCTGGACCAGGAGTGGGAACTGCTTCCCGAGGTGTTTCCGCCCTACACCGACCCGGGCCCCGGGCTTTTCGCCTCTTGGGTGCCGTACGAGAAGGGCAGCCGCTTCCTGGAGATGGGATGCGGCGCGGGAATCGCCGCGGTCCTCGCCGCCCAGAACGGCAGCGAGCACGTGGTCGCCCTCGACATCAACCCGGCCGCCGCCGAGAACACCCGCCGCAACGCGGCAAAGCACGGGGTGTCCGACCGGGTCACGGCGCTCGCCAGCGATCTGTTCGACGCCCTTGAGCCCACCGAGACCTTCGACCTCGTCTTCTGGAACACCCCGTTCATCGAGGCACCCGAGAGCCGGCCCTACGCCGACCAGATCGAGCGCGCGGTCTTCGACCCCGGATACGAGATGGTGCGCAGGTTCTTCCGCGACGTCGCGGGACACCTGGCCCCCGGCGGCACGGTGTGCATCGGCACCAGCGAGGCCATGGGCAACAAGGACAAGCTGCTGCGGGCGGCCGCCGACGCCGGTTTCGAGGGCCACCGCCACCGCAGCGAGTCCGCCGAACTGCCCGCGGCCGACTTCCCGCGGTCCCCGGTGGTCGCGGCCCACACCAACGAGCGCGGAATCGTGGACATGGACTTCACGATGTACACCTTCCAGCGCCGCTGATCCGCCTTCCCGGCCCACGCCGGGACACCCCGTATCGAGCTAGGTCAGACGAATTCGATTTCAGGTGAGGGCGGCACGGTCGCCCCGGAAGATGGGAATGTCATGAGCGCCAACGGGAACGCGAACGGTTCCGGCTTCGACGTCGCCATTGTCGGCAATGGAGTCCTCGGGCTTTCGCTCGCATGGGTCCTCGCACAGCGGGGACAGCGCGTCGCCGTGCTGGGCCAGCCGCACCGCCCCTGGGCCGGATCGACCGCGTCCGGAGCGATGCTCGGCTGTTTCGGTGAGGTCACCACCTCGCTGCTCGCCACCGAGCAGGGCCGCGCCAAGCTCGAACTCGGCATCCAGGCCAAGAACTTGTGGCCGCAGTGGCTCGCCCAGCTGGAGGAGGGCACCGAGGGTGCCCCGGTGAGGACGGCCAACGGCACGAGCGTCATCCTCAACACCATCGGCACGGCCGAGATCGACGACGCCAACTACAACGCCATCCGCGCCGAGCTCACCCGCTACGACGAGCCCTTCGAGGACGTCGACGCCACCGACGTCGACTGGGTGGACGCCGAGCCGATCTCCCGGCCGCTGAGGGCCTTCCACATACCCGGTGAGCACGCCGTCAACTCCGCGGCCCTGCTTGAGCGCCTTGAGCAGGCGGCCGTCAGGGCCGGCGCCACCCTCGTCCCGGAGTTCGCGACCCGCGTCGTGCACCGGGGCGAGCAGGTGACCGGCGTCGTCACCACCTCCGGGCAGACGATCAGCGCCGACCATGTGACGCTGGCCGCCGGCGCGCGCAGTCAGGAGCTCATCGACAGCCTGCCCATCGGCTCCCGCGTCCCGCGCCTGGTCAGCGGATACGGTGTCTCGGCGCTGGTCAAGACCGGGGACGGCACCATCCCCGACAGCGTCATCCGCACCCCCAACCGCTCCTTCGCCTGCGGTCTGCACGTCGTGCCGCGCGGCGACGGGCACGTCTACCTCGGCGCCACCAACGTCATCTCCGTGGAGCCGCGCGACACGGCCGAGATGCGCGACCTCGTCTTCCTCCTGCAGTGCGCCCACCGGCAGGTCCGCCGCAACCTGTGGAACAGCGACGTCACCAAGGTGCAGGTGGGCAACCGGCCGGTGTCCATGGACGGCTCCCCGCTGCTCGGCCAGGGCGGCATGAAGGGCCTGTGGATCATGACCGGCACCTACCGCGACGGTCTGCACCTCTCCCCGCTCCTGGCCCAGGACTTCGCCGCCCGGATCCTGGGCGAGGAGCCGCAGGCCGACCTGGACCGCTTCACCCCGCTGCGCCAGCCCCTGCCCACGGGCACCCGCGAGGAGATCGTCGACGTCCTCATCGACCACCAGATAGGCATCGGCTACGAGCAGGACTGGACGATCCCCGTCGAGTGGCACCAGTGGATCGAGATGGACCTGCGCCCGGCCACCCTGGCCTGGGCCAACGAGCTCGACCCGGAGTTCACCCCGCCGGCCGAGCTGCTGTTCGCCTCCCGCTTCGACCCCGAGCTGGTCAGCCTGCTGCGCAAGTACTACGCGACCTGCCGCGAGAACAGCTGACTCCCCCTTCCACACCACACAGCAGCCGTGCGGGCAGGCAGACCCAACGCTTCTGCCCGCACGGCACTTCGAGAAAGGACAGTGCCATGGCAGTCGAGGCGATAGACCCGCCGGGCCTCCCCAAGCCCTACGGATGGCGGCAGCTGGCCGTCGGTACCGGCAGCCGGGTGATATTCCTCAGCGGCCAGACCCCGCGCACCGCCGACGGCGAGCCGGTCGGCATGGGCGATCTCGCGGCCCAGACCGAGCAGGTCTACCTCAACATCGCCACCGGCCTCGAAGCCGCGGGCGCCACCTTCGACGACGTACTGCGCCTGACCGTCTACGTCGTGGACTGGTCGCTGGACAAGTGGGAGGCCATCACCGCCGGCGCCGAGCGCGCCGCGGCCAAGCTGGGCGCGGACGTCATCCGGCCCACCACCCTGGTCGGGGTGGCCACGCTCGCCGAACCCGACTTCCTCATCGAGGTCGAGGCGACCGCCATCGCCGCCTGACGCACCGCGTACGACGCGAGGCCCCGCGCACCCTTGGGGCCTCGCGTCGTACGCCACGGGCAGGGGCCGCTCAGCGCTGTTTGGCGAGGAGTCCGTCGATCACCGTGGCCACCGCGTCCGGCGAGGGCAGCCCCGGGTGGTGGCTCGCGGTGCCCGTGGTCGGGTCGAAACCGTCGTGCCACTCGGGTTCGTTGACGATCCCGCCGTCCTCGCGGATCTGCGCGATGTTGCGCTGGACGGCCGGCTTGTGCCACATCTTGGCGCCCATCACCGGGAAGTAGACGACGGGGTAGTCCACCGAAAGGGCCACCGTCAGCACGCGGTTGGGCGCGGCGCCGCCGGCCGCGGCGGCCAGGGTGTGGGCGGTGGCCGGCAGGACCGCGAGGACGTCGTGGTCACCGGCGAGCCGGGAGGGCTTGTCGGTGGGCCAGTGCGCGGATGAGTCCCCGTACACCACGCGCTCCGCGAAGAGCGCGAGGCTGTCGGGTGAGACGAACGAGGCCGCGGTGTGCGTGAGGAGAACCGTGAACGTGCTGCCCGCGATCCTTCGGCGCATCGCCTCGATATACGACGGAAGCCCGGTCACCGCAATGGAACCGGTGGCCCCGACGAGTATGCGTTTCCCGGCGGTCTGAGGGGAGTTTCGATTTTCCATGCCCGATGATGTCGCCGCGCTCCGGGCCGCGGTCAATGGTCAACTCCCCTTCGTCGCACGGTAGTCCAGCGCGGGTCCAGCGGAGGTCGAGTGTGGACCGAACCCTACGGTCGTCCCTACGGTCGGACCGTATTGAGACCGTTTGCCGCCCTGCCTAACCTCCGATTCCGTACGGGAATTCGAAAGCCCACCGGGGCATCTGATGAAAAGGGGCGGATCTCGATGGAGGATCTTTTCGCACAGCTGCGCGGCCAAGACGGCCACCCCCGCCTGGACGACACCCGGCTGCCCGACCTCAAGCCGCAGCCGGAGCACCGTCACGAGCCGTTCCCGCTCACGGACATCCAGCAGGCCTATCTGATCGGCCGCCACAGGGGACTTGAGCTCGGCGGCATCTCCAGCCAGTACTACCTCGAGTTCGACTGTCCAGGTCTCGACGTGGACCAGCTGACCGAGGCCCTGCGCAAGGTCGTCGAGCGGCACGACGCCCTGCGCACGGTGGCCGGGCCCAACCAGACCCAGCGGGTACTTGCCGCACACGAGGTGGACCCGTACATCATCCGCACCACCGACCTGCGGGGCCGCGACGGCGCGGTTCAGGAGGCCGAACTGGCCGCCATCCGAGCAGAGTTGACCGACCAGGTACTGCCCGTGGACCGGGCCCCGCTGTTCGACATCCGCGCCACACTGCTCGACGGCGGGCGGCTGCGGCTGCACCTGGCCGTGGACCTGCTCTTCCTCGACATGCGGGGCCTGTACCGGCTCCTTGGTGAGTGGCGCCGCCACTACGACGAGCCCTCCTGGTCTCCCGAACCCCTTGAGCTGTCGTTCCGCGACTATGTGCTCGCGCAGGAGGAGCTGCGCGGCGACACCCTGGGCGCGGAGGCCGAGGAGTACTGGACCAGCCGGCTCGACACGCTGCCCCCCGCGCCCGAGCTGCCGCTCGCCGCGGCGCCCGAGCAGCTGGGCACCCCCCGCTTCGTACGGCACCGGGCGGTGCTCGCGCCGGAGCACTGGGCGGCGCTGCGCGAGAGCGCCGAGCGGCACGGCCTGACCCCCTCGGGTGTGCTGCTCGCCGCGTACGCCGAGGTGGTGCGGGCCTGGTCGCGGCGGCAGGAATTCACCCTGACCGTCACCCAGTTCCACCGGCTCGGGCTGCACCCGCAGCTCGGCTCCGTCATGGGTGACTTCCTGGCGCCGAGCCTGCTCGCCGTCGGCGGCCGGGCTGTTGAGACCTTTGAGGAGCGGGCGCGGGGCCTGCAGCACCAGGCTCTCGATGACCTGGCGCACTCCACGCACGGCGGCATCCGGGTCCTGCGCGACCTGGCCCGCCGCAGGGACGACAACCGGGCCTCGATGCCCGTGGTCTTCTCCAGCACGCTCGGCGCCGGCGCACCGGACGCGGGCCGCCTGGAGTCGTTCGGCGACCTCGTCCACGACCACAGCCGGACCCCCCAGGTATGGCTGGAGAACCAGATCCTGGAGCTCGACGACCGGCTCAGCGTCAACTGGAACGCGGTGGAGGGTCTGTTCCCCGAGGGCACCCTTGAGGCCATGTTCGAGGCGTATGTGACGCTGCTGGGCCGGCTGGTGGACGACGCCTCGGTGTGGGAGACCACGCGCGGGATCGTGCCGTTGCCGAGCGCGCAGGCCGAAGAGCGGGAGCGGGCCAACGCCACGGCCCAGGACATCCCGCCGGCGCTGCTGCACGAGCTCGTCGCCGAAGCGGCCGCGCGCCGCCCCGGCCACATCGCGGTCATCACGCCCGGCACCGAGACCACCTACCGCGCGCTCACCGAGGACGCGCACCGCGTCGCGCACCGGCTCATCGAGAGCTTCGGCGCCGAGCCGAACGAGATCGTCGCCGTGTCGATGCGGCCGGGCGCCGCCCAGTTCTCCGCGCTGCTCGGCGTGCTGCACTCCGGCGCCGCCTATGTGGCCATCGACCCGGAACTGCCCGAGGAGCGGCGGCTGAAGCTGCTGGCCCGGTGCTCCGTGCGGGCCGTGATCACCGAGCCGGACCTGCGGGACGAGCTCGCCTGGCCGCAGGGGGTGAGCGTCCTCACCCTGGACGACGAGGCAACGCGCAAGTGTTCCGCCGAGCGGCCCGCGAGCCGGCAGGGCCCTGACGACCTGGCCTATGTCATCTTCACCTCGGGCTCCACCGGCGAGCCCAAGGGGGTGATGATCACCCACCGCAGCGCCGCCAACACCGTGCAGGACATCAACCGGCGGTTCTCCGTCGGCGAGGACGACCGGACGATGGCGCTCGCCCCGACCGGCTTCGACCTGTCCGTCTATGACCTCTTCGGTGTCCTGGGCGCCGGCGGCACCGTGGTGGTGCCCGATCCCGCGCGCGGCAACGACATCGCCCACTGGTCGCAGCTGATCGGCCGCTACGGCGTCACCATATGGAACAGCGTGCCCGCACCGATGCGCATGTGGGTCGACTCGCTCGGCGAACAAGGAGTGCCGCGCGGCTGCCGGCTGCGGCTGGCCCTGCTCAGCGGCGACTGGATCCCGGTGGACCTGCCGAACCGGATCCGCGAGAAGCTGCCCGCGATGCGGGTGATCAGCCTCGGCGGCGCCACCGAGGGCTCGATCTGGTCGATCCACCACCCGATCGGGGACGTGTCGCCCGAGTGGTCGAGCATTCCGTATGGCAAGCCGCTGGCCAACCAGACCATGCACGTGTTCAACCAGTGGCTCGAACCGTCCCCCGTCGGGGTCACCGGCGAGATCCACATCGGCGGCGTCGGAGTGGCCCAGGGCTATCTCGGCGACCCCGAGCGCACCGCCGAGCGCTTCCTGGTCCACCCGGTCACCGGGGAACGCGTCTACCGCACCGGCGACCTCGGCCGCTACCTGCCCGGCGGTGACATCGAGATCCTGGGCCGCGAGGACTTCCAGGTGAAGATCAACGGCTACCGGGTCGAGCTGGGCGAGATCGAGGCCGCGCTGCTGCGCCAGCCCGGTGTGCGCACCGCGCTCGTCACCGCGCCCGCCCACGCCCGTACTGGGCAGCGGCAGATCGCCGCCTACGTGGTGCCCGAGCCGGGCGCGGATCCGGACCCGGCCGTGCTGCGGGAGGCCCTGGCCGCCCTGCTGCCCGGCTACATGGTGCCCAGCCGCTTTTTGACGCTTGACACCCTGCCCCTGACGGCGAACGGAAAGATCGACCACAAGGCGCTGCCCGCGCCGTGGAACGAGACGTCGGACACCGCGTCCGCGCGGGTGGCGCCGCGCGACCGGGTCGAGGAGCGCTTGTTCGCGCTCTGGTCCCAGCAGCTCGGTCACGGCGACTTCGGGGTCGAGGAGGGCTTCTTCGACATCGGGGGCGACTCCCTGCACGCCGTCGGTCTGCTGGCCCATCTGCGCGCCGAGTTCGGCATCGGGGCCGACATGGAGCAGGAGATGGTCGAGGGGTTGTTCATGAACGCGTCGATCGAGTCGTTCGCCGAACTGATCGCGAGTGTCAAGGAGTCCGCCGCGTGAGCACCCACCATGACGACGTCGCTCCGGCCCGCGAGTGGGAGTACGTGATCGTCGGCGCGGGCTCCGCCGGTGCCGTGACCGCCGCCCGGCTCGCCGCACGGGACTGCGGGGACATCCTGCTCATCGAGGCCGGCGACGACCAGCCGCGCCCCCGTGACCGGTCCCACCCGCTGGCCGACGCCGGACGCCTCGTCCTGGCCGGCCACAACTGGGACTACCGCGCCAACCTGCGCACAAGCAGCCGCTTTGACGACCTGGTCGGGCAGGGCGCGGGGGGTTCGGCGGCGGCCGGCGGCGGGGTGGCGAACCGGGCCCTGTGGGAACGCTTCCCCTATCAGCTCGGCAAGGTCGTCGGCGGGGGTTCGGCCGTCAATGGCGCCATCGCCCTGCGCGGCCTGCCCCGCGACTTCGCCGCCTGGGAGGCCGCCGGCAACCCGGACTGGTCCTGGGAGCGCGTGCTGCCCTTCTACAAGGACATCGAGAACGACGCCGACTTCCCCGGCCGGCTGCACGGCGACAGCGGGCCGCTGCCGATCAGCCGCACCCCGCGTGGTGACGTGCACCCGCTGGACGCGGCGTTCTGGGAGGAGTGCAACCGCCAGGGCGTCACCGACCTCGCCGACCTCAACGACGGCCATGAGGCGGGCGTCGGCCCGATTCCCGGCAACGCCGTGGACGGCGAACGCATCGACGCGGCCACCGCCTTCCTCGACGGCGCCCGCAATCTGCCCAACCTCCAGCTGCGCACCGGCGTCCGGGTCATCCGGGTGCTGTTCGAGAAGAACCGGGCCGTCGGTGTGGAGATCGAGTCCGACGGCACGCTCAGCACGATCCGGGCACGCCATGTCGTCCTGAGCGCCGGGGCGGTGGGCACCCCCGTCATCCTGCAACGCTCGGGCGTCGCCGGCGCCGCACTTCTGCGGGCCCTGGACATCGCGCCCGTGGCGGACCTGCCGGGGGTGGGCCGCGATCTGGTGGACCACCCCTCGGTCGTCATCTGGTCCAAGCCGGCCGACGGGGTGTGCACCGCAGGTCTGCCCTGGCGTCAGGTCGCGGCCAGGATGAGCAGTGGCTTCGACGACGACGTGGACATCCAGGTGGGGCTGCTCAACAACGTCGAGAGCCGCACCATCCCCGGCTTCGCCGACCGGCTCGGCTGGCCGCTGGTCGTCGGGATGTCGGTGATGCTGATGCGTCCGCGCTCCCGTGGCCGAGTCTTCCTCGACAGCCGCGATCCCCTCGCCTCACCCGTCATCGAGTTGGGCATCGGCACCGATCCCGAGGATGTGGAGCGGCTGTGCCATGGGGTGCGCCGCACCTGGAACTTCCTGAGCTCCCCCGGCCTGTCGAGCCGGCTGACCAAGACCCAGTTCTGGAGCGACCGGATGGTCGCCAACGACGGGGTCGTGCGCAGCGGAGTCCGCCACATCATGAACCCCGGCTGGCACGCGGCCGGTTCGTGCCGGATGGGCCGCGAGGACGATCCCGGAGCGGTCACCGACCAGGAGGGACGGGTGTACGGCACCGAGAACCTGCGGATCGCCGATGCCTCGCTCTTCCCGGTGATCCCCAGCGCGCCCACCAATCTGACCACCCTGATGCTGGCTGAGAAGCTGGCCCGGAGCACGAAGGAGTGACGGTGCGACCCCAATCAAGGCCTCCGGTGCGGCTCTACGGATTTCCGCACGCCGGGGCGACCTCCCTGGTCTACCGCGCCTGGCAGCCGCTGGGCGAGCCACACCTGCTGGTGCGGGGCGTGGACGCGCCGGGCCGTGGCACCCGCCGCCAGGAACGCGGAGCGGGTAACTTCCACACCCTCGTACGGTGCATGGCCGAGCAGGTGGTGGCCGATCTGCTGACGGAACGGGAGCGGGTCCCCGGTCTGCGCTGGGCGACCTTCGGGCACAGCTTCGGCGCGACCACCAGCCTGGCGGTGGCCGCGGAGGTCACCCGCCAGGTGGGCCTCGCGCCGGAGCGGGCCGTGCTGTCCGGGGCGGTGCCGCCCGCGCTCCAACGGCCCGGCCCGCTGCTCGACTCGGTGTCCGACGAGGAACTGCTCGCCAGGACCGCCGCCGACGGCGGTACCCCCGCCGCCGTTCTCGCCAACCCGACGATGAGCCGGATGTTGCTTGCCATGCTCCGCGAGGACGACGTGGTCCGGACCGAGTTCCCGCAGGAGGCGGGCGGGCTGCGGGTGGACTTCCCGCTCACCCTGATCGCCGCCCGGCAGGACGTCTACGCGCCGCCGGAACAGGTGTGGCAGTGGGCCGCGCACAGCACGGCCGACGTCCACCGGGTCGAGATCGACGGCGGCCACTTCGCCGCCGTCCAGCGGCCCAAGGACACGCTGGCCACCATCGTCGACGACATCGACCCCGGGCAGAGGTGACGGCATGGCACGCAGTCGGTACGAGGCCGAGCACGAGCAGTTCCGGGTCACCTGCCGGGAGTTCTTGAACCGGGAGGTGCTGCCGCACCACGCCCGCTGGGAGCGGGAGGGCATCGTGGACCGGGAGGTGTGGCGCAAGGCCGGCCTGGCGGGGCTCCTCGGCATCGGCGTGGACCCCGAGTACGGCGGGGGCGGCGAGCCCGACTACCGCTACCCCGCGGTGCTGTCGCAGGAGATCATGTGGGCCCGGGCGACGGCGCCCGGTTTCGTGGCCCACAACGACATCATCGCCACCTATCTCGACCAGCGGACCACCGCCGAGCAGCGCAAGAGGTGGTTGCCCGGGCTGTGTTCGGGCGAGCTCGTCGCGGCGATCGCGATGAGTGAGCCCGACGCCGGCTCCAACGTCGCCGACATCCGCACCACGGCCGTCCGCGACGGCGACTCCTATGTCCTGAACGGACAGAAGACGTTCATCACCAACGGCGAGAACTCCGACGTCATCGTGGTCGCCGCCAAGACCGCTCCCGAGCGCGGCGCCCAGGGCATCAGTCTGCTGGTGGTGGAGCGCGGCGCGCCGGGTTTCACGCGGGGGCGCCGCATGGAGAAGCTGGGCTGGCACGCCAGTGACACCTGCGAGCTGTTCTTCGACGACTGCCGGGTGCCGGCCGACAATTTGATCGGCAAGGAGAACGCGGGCCTCGCCTACATGATGGCGGCGCTTCCCCGGGAGCGGCTGAGCATCGCCACCGTGGCGGTGGGCGCGGCCGAGCGGATGGTGACGGACACCCTGCAGTACGCCAAGACCCGCGAGGTCTTCGGCCGGACCATCGGCAGCTTCCAGCACACGCGCTTCCAACTCGCCACCATGGAAACCGAACTGACGATAGCGCAGGTGTTTCTCGACCACTGTGTGGCCGAACTCAACGCCGGCCGGTTCTCGGTGACGGACGCCGCGAAGGTGAAGTGGTGGACGACGGAGCTCCAGGTCGACATCGCCAACCGCTGCCTTCAGATCCACGGCGGCTACGGCTATCTGAAGGAGAGCCCGATCTCCCGCGAGTGGGCCAACAGCCGGGTGCAGACGATCTACGGCGGAACGACAGAGGTGATGAAGGAGCTGATCGGCCGGTCCCTCGGCCTGTGACCCACCCCGTGGACCCCTGACCCACCCCGGGGACGCCTGTCCCCCCTTGCCTCACCCCGCCTCGCACCGCCTCGGCCAACCGTGCCTCGGCGGTGCGAGCCGTGCCTCTTCCCCAACTCGGCATCCATAGTTGCGATTCGAGGAACCGCTCGGTCTAATGGCGACGTGGAGCAGTCACTGACGATCGCCCAGGCCCTGTCCGCTGTCGGTCCCCGGCTCAAGCGCGCGCGCACCGCTCGTGGTGTCACCCTCGCCGCACTGTCGGAGGCCACCGGAATCTCCAAGAGCACCCTGTCGCGCCTCGAAGGGGGGCAGCGCAGACCCAGCCTCGAACTGCTGCTGCCCATCGCCCAGGCCCACCGGGTCCCCCTCGACGAACTGGTCGGCGCGCCCGAGGTGGGCGATCCCCGCGTCCGGCTCAAGGCGCATGCGGTGAACGGCAACACGGTGCTCCCGCTGACCCGACAGCCCGGCCCCTTGCAGAGCTACAAGATGGTCCTGCCGGCCAGCCGCGACACCCCTGAGCTGTGCACCCACGAGGGGTATGAGTGGCTGTACGTGCTCTCCGGGCGGCTGCGGCTGGTCCTGGCCGACCACGATCTGATCCTTGAGGCCGGCGAGGTGGCCGAGTTCGAGACCCGGCTGCCGCACTGGTTCGGCAGCGCCGGGGAGAGCCCGGTCGAGGTCCTGAGCCTCTTCGGCCGCCAGGGCGAGCGCATGCATGTACGCGCGCACCCGACGCGGCCCGCGCCCGCCCCCGGCGGGTGAGCCGGGGGCGGGCGCGAGCCCGTGTCCGGGAGGCCGTCCGTGTGGTCAGGACGCGGGCACGGGCGTTTGGGACGCGCGGCCGGTGGCGGCGCGGTGCGCGGCGAGGTCGCGCTCGATCTCCTCGTCCACGAGGTCGTGGTTGAGGTAGAAGGCGGCCTGCGCGCCCATGCCGGCCGCCGTGACAGCCTGGGCCCGCGAGTCCACCACATTGCCCACGGCCCACAGGCCGGGGCGGCTGGTGCGGCCGGCCGGGTCGGTGACCAGCCAGCCCTGCTCGTTCCGCTCGCAGCCGAGGCCGTCGAAGGCCCCGTCGTTCGGGGTCATCGTCGGGAAGAGGAACACCCCCGCGCACTCCAGCGTCCGCCCGTCGGCGAGTTCGACGGCGTACAGCCTGCCTTCCTTGCGCAGGAGCGTGGACACGGGGCCCTCGACGACCTCGACCCCGCGAGCGTCCATGCGCTCGCGCTCCTCGTCCGTGAGCGGCTGGCTGTGCGGTACGTACACGATGTGCGGCGACCACTGGCGAAGGAGCAGCGCCTGGCCCGGGGAGGCGGGGTGCACTCCGAGCACGACGATCGGACGGTCGCGGACCTCGAAACCGTGGCAGTACGGGCAGAAGTGCACGTCCTCGCCCCACATCGCGCGCACGCCCGGAATCTCGGGCAGCTCGTCGCGCAGGCCGGTGGCGAGCACGACGTGGCGGGCGTCCAGGGTCGCGCCGCCTTCGAGGCGGACCACATACCCCCCGTCCTCGCCGGCCTCCACCTGGTCCACCCGGCCCTCGATCCGGACCGCGCCGTAGCGCGCGATCTCCTCGCGGCCGATTTCGAGGACGGTGGACGGGGGAACGCCGTCACGGGAGAGGAAGCTGTGCATGTGAGCCGAGGGAGCGTTGCGCGGCTCCCCCGCGTCGACGACGGCGACGGTGCGACGGGCCCGCGCGAGTACGAGCGCGGTGTTCAGCCCGCCCGCCCCGCCGCCTATCACGATCACGTCGTACGAGGTCCGGTCCTTGGTGTTGTTGTTTGCGCCGGTCACGGCGATCACCTCCGCCGCAAAGGGTGGAGCATGTCGCCCGCCGGGGCAATCTTTGTTGCCGTTCCAGGAAAAGGCGGCCTACTGGCCGGCGCGGCTCTATCGGACGGGCGGGGCCCACACGGGCGCCGAAGCTGCCTTCGAGGCAGTTCGGCGTCCCGCCGGACGGCGTTGTCACGTTGGCTGACGGGCTTGGGATGATCTTGGAGTTGGTCGTGTTGGGGAGGGGTTCGCTCGTGTCGTCCGTGTCGCCGTCGTGCAAGGGGCACCGGTACCCGGTCGAGTCATCGCGTACTGCGTGTGGCTGTACTTCCGCTTCCCGCTCGGCTTCCGCGAGGTCGAGGAGCTGTTGCTGCAGTGCGGTGTGGTCGTCTCCCACGAGACAGTGCGCCGGTGGTGTGCGAAGTTCGGGCAGGCCTGCGCCAGCAGCCTGCGTCGCCGGCGTGTGCAGCCGGGCGACAAGTGGGACCTGGACGAGGTCTTCGTGAAGATCAACGGCGAGCACAAGTACCTGTGGCGGGCTGTGGACGCCGACGGCACCGTCCTGGACATCCTTCTCCAGAACCGGCGGGACACCGCCGCGGCCCGGCGGTTCTTCCGCGGACTGCTGAAGAAGACCCGTACGGTGCCGCGGGTGATCGTCACCGACAAGCTGCGCTCCTACGGCGCCGCCCACCGCGAGGTCATGCCCTCAGTCGAGCACCGTGCCCACAAGGGCCTCAACAACCGGGCCGAGAACAGTCATCGGCCGACCCGGCAACGCGAACGCGCCATGAAAGGCTTGCGCAGCGTCGGCGGAGCCCAGCAGTTCCTCGCCGCGTTCAGCAGCATCTCACCCCACTTCCGACCACGCCGCCACCTGGTGACCGCCACCGAATACCGCACCGAGATGACCACCGCTTCGACATCTGGGACCAGGCCACCGCCGCCGCCGGCCGGTCCACTACGGCCTGACCCCAGGCCCGAAACGCACGCCCACCACGCCCCGACGCACCATCAGACACTCACACACCCAACAACGTGACAGCGCCCTCCGAAGCCCTGCACCCCGTCAACGCGGCGTGCAGTGCTCTTTTTTCGTTCAGAAGCAAGGCGGTCGCGACTTGTGACGTGGTGCCCGTCCTCGCGGCACGCGAGACGTGGGCAGCATCATGCGGAAGGTAGCCACCGCATGAGGAGAGACCCCGCCGTGCTGATCGCCAACATCAGCCCACGAAGTATGGGCAAGACGACCGACACCGGCATGATGGGACACGCCTTCCACGAAGCTGGATACCGTGTGCAGCTGTGGGACGCGGACGAATCCGAGCACCTCACGCAGTGGTCCGAACTCGCCGGCTTCCCCTTCTCTGTCGAGCACAACGCCTCCGCCAAGTTCGCTGAGGAGTACACGCCGCTCGGAGAAGACGGGATCGACATCGTCGATGTCGGTCACACCGAGAACCACCCGCACATCGCCGACAGCGTGCTCAAGGTGGCTGACCTGGTCATCGTCCACATGGAACCTTCCATGGCCGACTATCAGCGTGTTCACCAGCCGCGCACTTCCACCCCGGTCAAGACCATGGTCGGCCGCTCGGCGTTCGACAGGCCCTCACGCACCGCCCCGCCGATGTGGGTGCTCCTCAACCGAGTACGCCCCAACGTCCGCAGCGAGAAGGAGATCCGGGGGCTGCTCGCCGACGCCGACTACAACGTGCTCACGGTGAAGATCCCGGTCCTTGACGACATCAAGCAGGCCACGGGCTTCCCTGTCGAAAACGCGGCCAGGGGACCATTCGGTGAGCTGATCACCGAGATGCAGACGCGGGGCTGGTCAAAAGTGCCTAATACTGCAACCGCATCTGGAGAATGTGGCCTCGGCGTTTGTAGTGGGAGCGGCGGGCACGGGCCTGGCTGCGTCGTCGGAAGCGTGACCAGTGCAGATGGTGCTCGTTGTTGTGGCAGTGGCGCGTGACGACGACGTGGCCCATCAGTCGGCGGATCTCCGGGACGCTGAGGGGTATGAGGTCTTGCTCGTCGTCGAGAGTGCCCCTTTTGTGGCTTCTGTGGCGCGGATGGCGGTCAGGTAGGCAAGGGCGGCCATCGCCAGGGTGATGTGGCGGTACCAGGCCCGGTAGAGCCGTACCTGGTAGTGGTCCAGGCCGCACTCTCCCTTCGCGGTCTGGAAGCACTCCTCCACCGCCCACCTCGCGGCAGCCACTTTGACCAGGTCTTTCAGTCGGGAGGCGACCGGGCCGTAACAGACGTAGTAGGCGATCTCGCTCGGGTCGCTGACGCTGCGTCGGGCCAGCACCCAGTGCCCGAAGCCGTTTTCCCAGGACGGGCGGATCGCGACACGCGCCCAGTCGTAGATCCGCTCACCGTGCGCGCCGGCCCCGCCGGAGATCCGTTTCCACCGCTGGCGGGGCAGCGCGGCCACCAGCTGGTCCACCCGCGCGTCCGCCCCCTGCGCGGTGATCACGGTGTCGTTGACCTTCGTGGCCAGCACATGCGCGACCCGACGTTCCTCCAGCCACACTCGCAGGTGCTTGACCTGCCCGTATGCCTCGTCAGCGGTGACCCACGCGAATGGGACACCCGCGTCGATGGCGCGTTGCAGCATCCACTTGAAGTGCTCGTTCTTGGTCGCAAAGGGGACCTCGTCGTCGATCCCGGCCGCGCGGCAGCGGTCACGGTCATCCGTCCAGGAGACGGGGATGTAGAGCTCGCGGTCGATCAACGCCCGCCCCCTGGCGGAGGCGTAGGCCAGGAAGGTTCCGATCTGGCTGTTCTCCGTGCGGCCGGCTGTGCCGGTGTACTGACGCTGGACACCGGCGGACTTGGTGCCCTTCTTCAGGAAGCCGGTGTCGTCGCCGATCAGCACCGCATCCTTGGCACCGATGGTCTCCACGACGAAGTCCCGCACATCGTCGCGGACCGCGTTCTCGTCCCAGTCGGAGTGGTTGAGCAGGCGCTGGACGCCGTCGGGGCGCAAACTGCCCGACCTGCTCCGACAGCGTCCACCCGTTCTTCTTCTCAAGCGGCGCGAGCAACCCGTTCAGGTAGTCCGACGCCCGCTCGCGGGGCTCCGACCTGCCAAAACGGTGGGCGAACCGAGCATGGAACCCGGCTATCCCCTCGGACCACGACTCGACCTGCTCAACCGTCAACGATTCATCGCACAGTCGGAACAACGAGCCAATCCAGCACCAGTCACGGCAGATGCGGTTGCAGTACTAAGCGTCGCGACTTCCGAGCAGCAGCCGACAAGGGCGCCCAGCAGTCTCCCGCCAGCAGTGCGCCCCCAGTGTCGGACACTGTCGCCGTGCCTGACCGGCCCGCTGATCCTCCGCAGATGCGCGCTCAGCCCTTCACGATGGAGCACTGGGGGCTGTCCCTTCCGGACGTCGACGCTACGCCGGAGACCGCGCACGGCCCGCTTGATGAGCAGGAACAGCGTCTCCTCTCCGAGGCCCACCGGGCAGTCGACAACGCCCGCTCGGCCCGGTGGATGCTCGGCTTCTCCCTGGAGGTGGTGCGACGGCGCCGCCTGTACCGCGGCGACGGCACTCGCACCTGGGAGCAGTACCTGAAACCTGGAGCACGACGGCCTCTCCACCAGCGAGGCCGACCGCCTCCAGAAGTCCTGGCGTCTGGCGCAGACCGTGCAGAAAGAGCTGGGCCGGCCCCTGCCCGACAGTCACCTGCGCAAGCTCCAGCCGTACGCGGAGCGCACCAACGACCAAGAGGCCGCGCATGCCTACGCCGAGCTGTACTGGGCGTACCCAGGCTGGCGGGGTACGGCTCGTAGCCAACCAGGTGCAGCAGCGAGTGAAGAAGGCAGTGGCGGCAGCCAAGGGCGTGTCCGACCCGGCTGAACGCAGCCAAGCCGTCAGCGCCGCTTGGACGACCGCGCCAGAAGCGGTGATGCCTACCCAAAAGGGCCGAAGCGAAGGGCGAGCAGGGCGGCGCCTCCGGCCGGAGCTCAGACCCGGTCGATGCTGCTCTCCGGCTACTGGGCTACGGCGCGGGAGGTAATCGAGAACGCCACGGAGGACAAGGCTGCGCGCCGGGCCCGCAGCAGTGAGAAGGCCCAGCGTCAGGAAGACGCCATCCGTCGCATCGGCCGCATCCTCAGCAAGGTGAAGGTTGAGGCTGATGGCGACATCATCGACGGTGAAGTCGTCGTGGACGCTGAACTCGTTGAGGGCTGATCCCCGTCGTTGAGGGGGACTTCCCCAATTGGGGGAAGTCCCCCGTCTTTTGGCGTCCAGCCGGGGCGGTTCAGAGCGCACGCAGCGGCGGTGATCGTCTTACCGGACCCAGTCGCGGACACCCCCATGGCACGCGCCCCCTCCGGAGTACAAATGATCTTGCAGGAAATCCGACCCAGTTACGAAAGCTCAACTTCTGGTCTGTGAATGGGTGGGGTGGTGTCAGCGGGTTTGGGTGTCGCCCTGGCCTGATACGGGGAACAGTGCGCTGAGCTGTCTTTTCGTCCCCTGGTACCCGCCCCTCTCTGTCAGCCTTGGGTGAGACGTTCCGCTTCGGCGGGTTAGCCTGAGAGGGCACGACAGGAGAACCACGCCTCATGACCAGCACCAAGCCCGCCGGATCCGACCCGGCTCCCAGGCCGAAGCGCCGTTCGTTCAGTCCGGAGTACAAACTGCGGATCGTCGCCGAGTACGACGGCGCGCCCAGGAACGAGAAGGGTGCGGTCCTGCGCCGCGAACGGCTCTACCACTCGCACGTCAAGGAATGGCGGGCCGCGCGGGATGCCGGTGCCCTGGAAAACCTGGTCGACCGCCGGACCGGCCCGGCCCGTGTGAAGAAGTCCGCCACGGAGGTGGAGAACGAGAAAGCTGCGGCAGCAGGTGGAGCGGCTGCAGAAGGACCTGGCCCGGAACAAGGCCGCACTCGAGGTGATGGGAAAAGCTTCCGCGCTCTTGGAAATGATCTCCGAGAGCGCGGACTGAATCCTGCCGCCGGCCCTGTCGTGGACGAGGCGTTCACCGGCGTCGAGGCTCAGCTGGGCATCACGGCGGCCTGTCGGCTGACCGGGCGCTCTCGGGCCACCCACTACCGCCGGCTGCGGCCGGTACCACCGCGCAGAGCACGTGTCCCGCAGGTGCAGCCGTCGGCCCTGACAGCCGAAGAGCGTGCGGCCGTAGTGGAGTTGATGAACAGCGAGGGAGTACGCCGAGCTTGCGCCCGCGCAGATCTGGGCGCGTGAGCTGGACGCGGGGCGCTATCACTGCTCGGTCTCGACGATGTACCGGATCCTGCGCGAGCGGGGGCAGTCCGGCGAGCGCCGGCGGCCAGGCCACCCATCCCGCCAAGGCGGTGCCCGAGCTGGTCGCCACCGCGCCGTCGCAGGTGTTCACCTGGGACATCACCAAGGCGGCCGGACCGCTCAAGGGCGTCTGGTATCACGCGTACGTGATCATCGACATCTTCAGCCGGTACATCGTCGGCCACACCGTCGAGCGGGCCGAATCCGCGGTGCGTGCCGAGGAGCTGATCCGCGAGACGATCACCCGCAACGGCATCGTGCCGAGACGGTGCACGCGGACCGCGGCACCTCGATGACGAGCAAGAAGGTCTCCCAGCTGCTGATCGACCTGGGTGTGACGCGGTCGCACTCGAGGCCGAAGGTCTCCAAACGACAACCCCTACAGCGAGGCCCAGTTTCAAGACCACGAAGTACATGTCGGACTATCCGAACGGTTCGACTCGCTGACCCACGCCCGCGAGTGGTTCGACGCCTTCATCGCGTACTACAACCACGAGCACCGGCATTCCGGCATCGGCTGGCACACACCCCGCCTCCGTCCACTTCGGGACCGCCGAGGAAGTCCGCGACCAGCGCGCGGTCCACCCTCGCCGAGGCATACGCCCGCCACCCCGAACGCTTCGGCCGCCGCCCCCGACCACCCGAGATACCCCAGACGGCCTGGATCAACGACCCGGCCAAGCGGCCGCGAACCCGCACCACAAACCCCATAGCGATACGACCGTCTCACTGGACTTGAAATCTTCCGGCGCCTGTTCCACCCGTTGTGGGACACCGCTACGGACGCTGACTTGCTGCCACGCCGATGAGACCTGCACGCGGGGGAACTTCCGTACCTGGGCGAAGGTCACCTCTCACGTGTACGCGGCCCTGGCCCGCCGCCCCGGCACCCGTGTGGATCACGTTCTGCTGTCCGCCGCCTGCGCCCGCCTGGGCCCCGCTTCCTAACCCCGCGCCCCGGCCGAACCTGCTCCGGCCACCCCCGCCCCGCCAGCGGGGGCTCACCGAAGGACGACCGGTGAAACACGCACCATGCCCCTCTCCCCGACACGGCACCCCTGCACGCCCAGCCTGCTGTCCCGGCTCTGGACGAAATATCGCTGACTGCCCTGCGCGCCCCGTCCGTACGCCATCTCCTTCGACTGCGGGCCGAGGGCAGGCTCAGCCGCGGTCATGTGTCGGCGACCGCACAGTGCCTGAATGTTTCGGACCGCACTGTGTGGAGGTGGCTGGCCGACGCCAGCACCACACCCGCCACCACTGCGTCCCCGGGCGCCCGCCGTACGACCCGCTTCGAGATCACCCCTGAACTCCGGGTGCTTTTGGCGTACTGGCACGGCAAACGCCTCCGCGTCCACCGCGAGCTCGTCGCACGCGCCCGCACGACACCCACCACACCCGCACCACCGGACACTGGCCCTTCCGCCTCCGAACCGGCCGTGCCGCCGCCTCGCTCTTCCGTCCCGGGCGGCGCCCCTCCACAGGCCGTCCCGCTGCTCGAACCGGTGCCTTCTTTGGCGACGTTCCTGCGGGCGGTCCGCCGGGACCTGACCGCGGGGGAGAGGGCCGGATACCGCCAGGACCCCGAGGCCGCCCGCGCCCATGACGTGTTCGCCAAGCGTCCCCGCACCTGGCGCAACGAGGTGTGGGAGGCCGACCACGTCCAGGCCCCGCTCCACGTGGACGCCGACGGCACTCTCGTCCACCCCTACGTCACCTGGTTTCATCGACTGCGCGACCAAAGGCCGTCACCGGTGTCGCGGTCACTCCGGGTTGCCCGACCCGTGCCTCGGTCCTGGCCGCCCTGCGCTCTGCGATCGTGCGCACCACCCCCTACGGGCCCTTCGGCGGGCTGCCCGCGCACGTGCGGTCGACCGCGGCCGCGACTTCCTCTCCCGTACCGTGTCCACGCACTGACCGCCCTGGACTCCAACATCACCGTCCTGCCGCCCTACAGCCCGCACCTGAAAGGCAGCATCGAGAACCTCAACCACTGCGCCACCGTGATGCTGTTCGCCGCCCTGCCCGGCTACACCCCCAAGAAGCCGCGCAAGCGCCCCGACCGCCGCCCCACCGGGCCGCCGATGACCTTCCAGGCCTTCACCGAGGAACTCCTGGCCTGGGTGACGTGGTGGAACACCGAGCACCTCCCCACAGAGCTCCACGGCGCCACCCCGCTTCAGGCATGGCAGGCAGACCCGACTCCGCTCAACGACGTCCCCGCCGCGGACGTGTGGTCCTTCACTCTCGAAGACGACGGCCCGCCCCCGCGTTCTCACCAGCCACGGCCTACGGTTCCGCAACCGCGACTACATCGCCGACTGGATGACCGGACAGGCTGGCCGCGAGGTCACCGTGCGCTTCATGCCCCACCACACCCACGAGATCGAAGTCTGCACACCCCACGGCCGCCGCCTGGGCACCGCCCACCTCGCCGACCAGGCCACCGACGAACAACTCACCGCGCTGCGCCACGCCCGCACCCGGCGCGCCCGGCGCCTGCGGGCCGACGCCAAGGCCGCTGAACAACTCCGCCACGAACGCTTCGCCCCCGCCACCACCCCCACCGACGCGCTGCGCCTGAACACGATCACTGCGGCCGAAGCCACCCGGGAACTGGCCCGCCAGCACGAGAACGACCTCGCCCACCTGGCGCTGCCAGACCTGATCCCACCCGCACCGCCACCCGCCGACTGGGCCACCCCGACACCCTCAAAGCCCGCACCCGACCCACCCCCCCAAGCCCACCCCCACCCCAGAGGAAGAGGACACGCCATGACCCGCCTGCCGCCTGCGCCCGCCGACCAGTACACCGCCCTGCCCGACGCCCGCCTGGTCACCACCCGCGCCTTGCTCACCGCCCGGGAGAACCTCACCGACACCATCAACGCCCGCGCGATGATGTGCCTCCACGGCGGCGCCGGCTTCGGTAAAACGGTCGCTGTCACCAGCTGTCTCCGCGAACTCCAAGCCAGCGAAGACATTCGCCGCATCACCTTCCACGCCCGCGCCACCACCCGCGCCGTGCGCCACGAACTGTTCACCGCCCTGGAGCTGCCGGACAGCCCCCGCGCTACGCCACCGAGTTCGACCACCTCCTCAAGAGCACGCTCGCCACCCACCCGCGCACCCTTGTTCTGGACGAAGCACAGTGG